>NZ_ABOX02000047.1 GCF_000172555.1 Pedosphaera parvula Ellin514 | reverse complement strand
TTTGGGATGATTACATTTTCGTTACCAGTCCCGACGCCGAAAAGAATCTCAATCTCATTTGTCTCAATGCGAAGGATGGCAAAGTGCGCTGGCAACAGAAGGTGGCAGAGGGTGACAGGGAAAAAGGTCGGAACAACATGGCCTCGCCTTCACCCGTCACTGATGGAAAGATCGTGGTGACCATGTTCGGCACGGGCGATGTCGCGGCGTATGATTTCTCGGGCAAACAACTCTGGTCTCGTAACATCGGCAAGGAATACGGAAGGATCGCCAACATGTGGCTCTATGGCTCCAGCCCGCTGCTTTACAAAGGCCGGCTCTACATCCAGGTGCTCGAACGCAATCCAGTCCCGCCCGATTACACCCATGCCAATGATGGCAAGGAGGAGCGCGAATCCTACCTGTTGTGTGTCGATGCCAAAACTGGCAAAAACATTTATCGTCACGTGCGCCCTTCGGATGCTCTCAAGGAATCAAATGAAGCTTATTCCTCACCCATTCCTTACGAACATAATGGAAAGACTGAAATCCTCATCGTGGGTGGAAATTGCACAACGGCTCACGATGCCAAAAGCGGCGAAGAAATCTGGCGTTGCGGCGGCCTGAACTCAAAAAATGATCCCTGGTTTCGCATTGTTCCCTCCCCGGTGGCTGCTGACGGGCTTGTTTATGCCTGCGCTCCCAAACGTGAACCAGTCTTTGCCATCAAGGATGATGGAAAAGGAAATATTACCGACTCCAACGTCGCCTGGACCTTCAAGGAAAACCCTACCGACGTAGCCACACCCCTATTCTATAAGGGCAAACTGTTCGTCCTGGATGGTGACAAGTATGTGATGACCTGCCTGGATCCAAAAACTGGCGAAAAGAAATGGCAGGGAAGTCTGGGTGTGCGTGAAACATTCCGTTCTTCACCCACGGGCGCGGACGGAAAGATTTATTGCATCAGCGAAAATGGTTCAGTCGTGGTTTTGGATGCCGGTAATGAATTTAAAATTCTTTCTTCCTTCAAAATGGGTGAAGAACCCATTCGCTCCTCCATTGTCGCTGCTGATGGTCATCTTTTCATTCGCACCGGGCAGAATTTGTACTGTGTTGGAAAAAAATGACGGTTCGCGAATTTTTTTCACAACAAGTCTTGCGTTGTGGTGTAGAATGGTAAGTGGAGTTTCTGAAAATAGTTTTAACCTGCATCCTTGCCGCCGTTGGCTACGGGGTCATTCACGACCAATTTACCGCCAGAGTCTGCGTGGAATACTTCACCGTTGGCCATCCTCCACTGCTCAATACGAATTCGCCGACTCTCCTGGGTTTATTTTGGGGTGTGGTAGCCACCTGGTGGGTGGGGTTGTTGCTGGGGGTGCCGCTCGCCATGGCGGCGCGATTGGGTAAAAAACCCAAACTGACAGCCCAACAAATCGTATCGCCGCTCTTTCGCCTGCTTGGCTTCATGGGTTGCCTTGCTTTGACGGCTGGTCTGATGGGTTATGTGCTGGCCATGCGCGGCTCGATTCAGTTGCCTGATTTTCTAGCGGAGGTCATACCCCCTTCGCATCATATGGGATTTGTGGCCGATTGGTGGGCGCATTTTGCCAGCTACTTTGCCGCGTTTATCGGCGGCATCATCCTGATTTTTCTGAATTGGTTTCGTCGCAGTGAGTCCTCGGAATAAGCTGTGGCTTCGGCTTGCCCGCCCATTCCCACCCGATTCCAGACCGTTCTGGCCTTCAACATCGTCAAACGGTTTAAACGTCGCCAATACACAATCGTACCAACCTTGAATTGTGATTATGCGCCGCCGTAGTAACTTTGGGAACGGTGCCAGCGTGCCAAAACCCAAGGGCGATGTGTAAAACAGACGTGACGAAATCGCGGCAAGCAGGTCTAATCAGGTATGCCAAGGAACAATCAAGAGGGCTTCACATTGGTTGAACTGCTGGTGGTCATCGCCATCATCGGAATTCTGGCCGCGCTTTTGATTCCAACGCTGAGCCGCTCCATGGCGCGGGCACGACAAATTCATTGTGTTAACAACCAACGTCAAATCGGCATCGGCCTTCAAAACTTTGTTGCTAATAATCATGCTTATCCTTCGTATTATGGAAGGACGAACGGCGAGAATTCAGGAACTTGGGTATATCAACTGGAACGCGGCGGGTTTGACGATTCCCAACCTAAAACCAATTTTTACTCTGAGGGTGTATGGCAATGTCCATCAGCGAAACGGACTGCAGGCTGGTCGGCAGGCAGTATCACACGAGCTACCGCTTCCTACGCTTACAACTCTTTTGGCGTTGCTCCCGTAGGCTACAATGGTCCTGCTGCGATGGACCCGAAACATGCCGCGCTTGGCCTATACGGTTACTATCATCAGAAACCTTTCCAAATTGCGCCAATCAAAGAATCAGATGTGGTTTGCCCAAGTGATATGATGGCGGTTGGTGACGGTATTCGTGGTGGGCGTGATTTCATGCGCCAAGATTTGAAGTATCTGGAACAGCGTGGGGCTTCAGGACGGCACCAAGGCAAGCTGAACGTGCTATTCTGTGACGGCCACGTTGAATCGCCGACGGTGAAATTTCTTTTCGAAGACACCAGCGATGCGGCTTTGGTTCGGTGGAATCGTGACCATTTGCCGCATCGTGACCGGTTGAGTGACCCGTTGAGCCCCTGAATGAAACCTCCGCTCAATAGGCCGCAAGGAGTGTTTTGTTTGTCATTTCAGAAGTTTCAGCAATTGGTTTTGGCCGTAGCCCGTGATTTTGTCGGTGAAACTTGAGCTGGTATAAACGGTGGCTTCCGCTTGCCCGCTAAACGGGTGCGTGCTTCACTTCTTTAATGGCTTTGCCTTACAAAATTGCCACGCTGCTTTATTGCTTCAATGAACGCGATGAGGTGCTGCTGTTGGAACGAGCGCAGGAACCAAACCTGGGGCTATGGAGCCCCTGTGGCGGTAAATTGCATACCGAGATTGGTGAATCCCCTTATGCCTGTGGATGCCGCGAAGCATTCGAGGAGATTGGGTTGGAGTTGAAACCGACTGACCTCCATTTGACCGGGATCATTGCCGAACACGGATACCTGGGGCAAAGTCATTGGCTGATGTTCCTGTTCGAAGTAAAACCCAGGCTGAAGACCTTGCCGCCACCACACCGCGAAGGTGCGTTTCAGTTTTTCCCACGTGAGGCCTTGTCCTCCCTGAAAATGCCGGGAACGGATGTGGAACAAATCTGGCCGTTATTTTGGCGGCACCGTGGTGGATTCTTCGCCGCTTATTGTCATTGTCACGACGAAGGGCGCAACCACTGGACCATTGAAGAATCCATTCCCGCTTCCAAATCCTGACCCTCACCGCACAATTTATTATGGCCGAAGAACCGATCATTGACCTGCAAAGCGACAATTATTTCATGGGCGAAGCCCTGCGTCAGGCGGTGAAAGCCTATGATCGGGAAGAAGTTCCCATCGGCGCGGTGATCGTGCGGGAGGGCAGAATCATTGCCCGGGCCTTCAACCAGGTTGAAACCCTGAAAGATGCCACTGCCCATGCCGAAATGCTGGCCATAACCCAGGCCGAAGCCGCCGTGGGCGATTGGCGGTTGAATGAGTGCACCTTGTACGTGACCAAGGAACCGTGCCCCATGTGCGCCGGGGCCATTGTGCATGTCCGGCTGTCGCGGGTGGTCTTTGGCCTGAGCGATCCCAAGGGAGGCGGCGCGGGTGGTGCGATGAATTTGTTACAATTTCCCACGCTCAATCATCGGGCCGAAATCACCCATGGTGTTAGGGAGCAGGAATGCCGTTCATTGCTGCAGCAATTCTTTTCGGAACAACGCGCCCAGGCAAAATTGCGCTCCCAGGGAGGCGAGTAAGTCTTCCGTCTGGCAGACTACTGCAACGCGTCGAGATTTTTCAGCTTCGTAGCGTTTTCCTTATAAAGAAATCGTTCCAGCATCTCATCGATGACCACCTCAGGCTTTTCCTGTTCGATGAAGGCAGGTTCCCAATGGTATTCCCATAGGTAGAAGACCTGGTTGAAGTAATAGCCCAGGAAGGGAATCCAGCTTCCGGAAAATGAGTCCCGAAAGACAATGGCTTTTCCGGTCCCTTTGGAATTGGTTGTGATCGTCGGGTCGGTGAGCTTGGGCCATTTTTTATTGGGAATGAGCTGCAAGTCCGTGTCGATTTTTAATCTCGGAAGCTCCGGGTTTGGCAATAAGGTGGGAAAATCCTTTTCCAACATGGTTTTTTCCTGCCCCAACATTACCGCCAGGTCACCCCCCGGTTGATCTTCCGTGTGTTTTTTGAACTGATCATAGGACAAGGGTTCCAGCCGGGGCATCTGATGCGAAAGAGCGCGTATCAGCTCCTGATGGGCCACAAAGCCGCCATAAAAATTCCAGTGCGTATCGGTAAACTGATAGACCGGACAATTCTTTTTCGCTTCCAGCAGGCAGGGGCGTAAATCCACAACCTCCACTGTCGAATTCGCCTTCATGTAAGCCAGGAACTGATCCAGTTTCGTTGCGGGCCGAACCTTGGTCATCCATCCCGGCAATGCTTCGGGGTAAACGGACTCTTTGTTCGGGGTCACTACAAAAATATAACGAATTCCCCGCTTCGCGAGCCAATCGCGGCGGCTCTCCAACAAAGTCTGCCAGTCTTTAAGCTCCTTGGGTTCGAACTGACTCATGCCGCGGAAATTTTCAATCATCCGTTCGCCTGAGTAATACAACCAGCCGTCACGACCGATAACCACGTCGGCCAGGGACGATTCCTTGAACCAATCACGCCGCCAGCGACGATCCCACTTGACCAGCTGTTTTCGGAAACCGAAATGGTCGTTATAATAGGCATCCAAACCGCTGATAAAATTTCGGATGCCGTCCAAACTGGCGTTGAAGCTGGGGAAGGATGCCGGGGCGCGCTTTTCGTTTGGAATGGGGGCACGATCCAAATGAAAATAAGAATCCAGTGCCGGCAACCAAAGTAAACCGATAAAAAGGGCAATGATCACCCACTGAGTGGTTTTGCTAATTTTTTCCAGGGTGGATTTTGTCATGCCACTTAAAATCTATAATAAATGAACGGGTTGTATGTTCCTCCCGCCAACCACGCCGCGGAGATAAGCATCAGGGCAGTCAACATCACGGGTTCAATAACCAGGCCAAAGACTTGTGCCGCTGGTTGCACCGGATGCGGCAGGGATTTAACCAGGTTTGCGCAGCGTTGCTTGAACCAAGGCCAAAATGGCATCGAAAAGATCGCACCAATCAAAACTGACCAGGCAACCTGGCGGCTCAAATATCGGGCCAAAGGCTGGCTGGCTATGGTTGCGCCGCTCAAACCGAACATCGACTTTAGAAAAGCCATCGCCTGCGGAAAGGCATCGGCACGAAATAGAACCCAGCCCACCATGACCACAACCAGGGTGTAAATATGCTGCGCTGGCCGTGGCAGCGAATCCATGAGAGTGCCAAAGCGCGTCCGTTCGAGGACCAGGAACAATCCATGATAAAGGCCCCAGACAACGAACGTCCAACTCGCTCCATGCCAAAGCCCGCAAAGAAAGAAGACTGTGACCAGGTTGAAATAATTCCGGCCGGTGGAACAGCGGTTTCCGCCCATGGGAAGGTAAAGATAGTCGCGGAACCAGGAGGAAAGTGAAATATGCCAGCGTCGCCAGAAATCTTTGATGGATTGGGAAATATAGGGATAGTTGAAGTTTTCAATGAACTCAAAACCAAACATTTTTCCCATGCCAATGGCCATGTCCGAATAGGCGGAAAAGTCAAAATAGATTTGGAGTGTATAACAGATGGCACCAAACCAGGCCACCACGGGGGAAAGTTCCGCAGCCGGAAGCGCGAAAATCTGATCGGCGGGAATGGCCACTGCATTGGCCACGATCATTTTTTTGGCCATGCCACCCACAAACCGCCGTATCCCTTCAGTAAAACTGGCACGGGTAACCAGGCGCTGGGCAATTTGCGGCGCGATGGCGCTCCAGCGCAGGATCGGGCCGGCGATGAGTTGCGGGAAAAAGAAAATGTAGAGGGCCGTGTCAGACGGATTGCGCGCCGCCCGGCTCTTGCGGCGATAAATGTCGATGACATACGAAAGCGCATGAAAGGTGAAAAAGGAAATACCAATGGGCAGACGTATTTTAGGAAAGTTGATAAGCCCCAATCCCAGTGAGCTTAACAAGGGGTTCAGGTTATCAACAAAGAAATTGGCATATTTGAAAAAGGCCAGCAGTCCAATGTTGATGGCGACCGCCAGGCCCACCGCCCATTTCCTGCGTTTGGGTTCCGCCACCTTATCCACCCATAAACCCAGGCCGTAGTTCATCAGGGTGGAACAGAGCATCAACAAAACGAAGACCGCCTCACCCCAGGCATAAAAAACCAGGCTGACCAATAGAAGCCAGGCATTTTTCAGACGAATCCCCGGCAGACAGGAATAAATCGTCAGCACTATCGGCAAAAACAGAAATAAAAAAATGGGCGAACTGAAAACCATGCAGCCTGATACTACAAGGTTTTGTCCCCTTTAATTCAATCAGAATGTGTCGAAAAGTGACTTTGGAACGGTCTGCAAAGCACGCTAACTGACTGCCAGAAGCGAGACCTTCTCGTTCTTCTCGTTCCGGGCGATGCCTTGCGCCTTCGGGTCCAGGACTGGCTTCCCATCCACCAGATATTGGTAATGATGATGTCCATGGGGAAGGGGAATTTGAATGAGCCAGGCACCGTCGGGCTGCTTTTTCATTGGAAAAGCATTGGGATCCCAGTCGTTGAAGTCGCCGATGAGGAAAACACTTTGTGCCTGTGGAGCAAAATAAATAAAATTAACCGGCTTGGCCATTTTCTTGGAAGAATAGCGATCTTGAAATCCCGGGGCGGAAGTATTCGAATTCATTGGTTCAATTTAATTACTGTGTTTTTTGCGTCCTGACCTCCTGTCAGTCCGGACAATGTTTGCAGTTAAAGGAGCAGAAGAGAGTCGTCTGCGCAAGGGGGAGACTAAAGATTTATAAACGTGCGTTGACGTACTTCCAATGCAGTTCACTGGATGAATAGACGGGTTGACCCGTTCTGGCATTCAAGAAGATTTGTGCTTCTGCTGCAATTCCCACAGCTTGGCATATTTTAAAAACGTGGCAAATGCCCGCTCCCAAGCCAGGCTGACACCCAAAGTCCCAAACCGAATGCCGCCCTGAAACAAGTAGGCGGTGACGAAAGCCCATACCGTGCGCGTTAAAAGCCCAAAGGCCCCGATGCGGCGACCTTCCTGAAACATGGATTGAGCGGTAATGCTCGAATATTTGTTGTCCTTTTCCACGCGCGCTTCAAGGGTGTTGAACCCATAATGAGCAAAAAAGGCTTCGCCGTGCAGGGGCAGGGTTATTACCGAACCCTCCACCGTTGGAGCGCGGTGAATGCGATCGGAGTAACGCACGTAATCACGCTGAAACAGCCGCAGCTGCTCATCGGGAAACCACCCACAACAAGTGATCCAGCGATCGCTATAAAAATTGCGTCGGGGAATGCGAAAAGCCACTGCGGAGATGCTGCCCAGATGGTCCTTAATCCAAGTCGCGAGTCCAGGTGAAACACGTTCGTCAGCATCCACCACCAGAACCCAGGAATTTTTTGCCTGCGCGATCGCAAAGTTGCGGGCTGGTTCGACGTAACCGGTGCGTTCATGTTGGAAAACCCGGCAGCCAAAGGCGGTCGCAATTTCAGCTGTGCGATCTATGCTGTGCATGTCCACGACCACCACCTCATCGGCCCAGCGCAAACTTTCGAGACAACCGGGCAGGTTGGCTTCTTCATTTAATGTGTTTACCACGACCGAAACGGGCGTCATAAGGGATATGAACTATTCGGTTCGATGCAAGGAAGCAAGGTTGTTCTTCATGGAAAGATGCCCGGGGTTCTGACTCGAGAATTTCAGCGGGTGCAAAGCCGGACGCTTTCTGATGTTTAATGTTTATAATAAAAAAGCAGGTAACGATTTAACTGTGGGTAGGTCATTACCCCATATTCGACAAACCGCCGTGGCTGCAAAAATTACAGTACGATGTTGCATAAAAGTAGTTTTTCTGAAAGCCTGCCCGAAGGTTTGGGGCACTCCTCCTTCCATGGTGATTCCACTATTGCCCTGGGAAAGTCGTCCCTGGTCGATATTTCTACTAAGCAGGCTGAACCTTGTAAAAATGAAGCTGTAATGCAGGCATCCTTAAACCATCGGACGAACGGGGGACGTGCGACAAAGCTGGATTTCATGATCATCGGGGCGCAGAAATCCGGCACCACTTCGCTGCACAAATATCTGGAGCGGCACCCAAAACTCTACATGTTGCCGGAAAAGGAAATCCCTTTTTTCACCAACTCGGAATATTGCGCGAAGGGCTGGGAATGGTATTCGGATTTGTTTTTCAACGAGGCTCCGCCGGAAAAGATGTGGGGTAAATCGACTCCCGCCTACATGACCAGCCTGGAAGTACCCCGGCGCATTTTCGACCAGATGCCTCACGTAAAGTTGATCGCTTTGCTGCGCAATCCCATCGAGCGCGCTTATTCCCATTACAAAATGATGGTCAAGCGTGAGATTGAATCGCGCGACTTTCTTCAAGTTGTTGATGATAAGCTCAAGGCTGAAACCGTTGACCGGGAGCGTCTGTTCCTCCCGGGGACGGAGGACAATGGCTATGTCGCCATGGGTGAATACAGCCTCATACTCGAGGAATATTACAAAGTGTTTCCCAGGGAGCAGTTGTTGGTTTTATTTACCGATGAATTGAAAAAGGATCCCGCCACGGTGCTGAAAAAGGTCATGCGCTTTTTGGAGCTGGATGAGGATTTTTCCCCGGCAAATCTTGGCAAACATTACCATGTGGGCGGCACCAGGAGGCGCATTCCATTGGCCGAAGCTGACCTGGCGAGACACCCTTGGTTTCGCAGATTTCTAAGCTTCCTTCCGCTGCGCCTGCAATTTCCTTTCGAGAGACGTTTTCTCTTCTGGTACATGATTTGGAATACCAAACCTGATTCGGAAAAGAAAATGCCCATGGAGGCACACAAACGGCTCGCTCAATTTTATCGGGAAGACGTGCGGAAGTTGAATCAACTCATTGGTCAGCGCGCTCCCTGGGCCGAATTTGCGGATTGTTAGAAGCCGGCAATTGGCTCTGCCCGGCACCGTGGTTATTTCACGGGGCGTCGCAGTATGCGCTTGTAATAAAACCTTTGAAGGTTCTGTGCCGGCCGGCACAACTTATGGAGGAAGTAAAGCCAGGCGTACCATCCATCTCCCAAACAGCTTGCGAGTCGGTGTTCCAGTTCCGAGCATCCCTGGCCCTTTTTCGCATTCTTCCGCAACCAATAAAGCTGGGAGAAGAGCAGTTTGCGGCGTTCCGGGGTTTTCACCCATGGGCGTTTATAAAACTCGGTGAGCAGGACCAGTTGCTCTTTTTCGCCGATTTGTTGGACCTTGTTAACTTCTGTCTGCTGCTGTGGATGCTTGCGAAAGGAACAAAGTGGTTCGGAAGTGTAAATCGCGTTGCCTTTTTCCAGAAGGTGAAACCACATTTCAAGATCCGTGAGCTGGCGATAGCTGGGGTTGAAGCCACGTGCGGTGTCGCACTTGCGCATCAGCACCACGGAGGGTTCACCGATCAGATTGGCATTGCTTTCCAGGCAGCGCACGATGACGTCCTGCCCCAACTGCACGCCATTCGTGCCCAGGTGATCCATGATTTCGATCACCTGCGAATGTTCATCAAGAATATTCCGTGCCGAGACCGCGAGTACTGCTGAAGGATTTTCCTCCAGCATGCGGACCATCTTCGTTAATGCCTGCCGGTCGGCCAACGTATCGTCACCAAACAAAAATTTGATATACTCCCCCTTCGCCAGGGAGAGACAATAATTCCAGTTCGCCACCATGCCCAGATTTTTGGCATTGATCTGATAGCGAATCCGCCCGTCCTGCGCTGCATAATGCGCGATGACTTCATGACTGTTATCTGAGGAGCAATCATCCACAATGATCAATTCAAAATCCTCGAAATCCTGGTTCAGTACCGACTCGATCGTTTCACGCAGGTAACGAGCGTAATTATAGGTGGGAACCAGGATGCTGACTTTCGGCATGCGAACGGGAATTGTGGCGGGTGGACTTGCGGGGGACAACCGCCTTTGGAGCGGCGATGCCAGTTCCCCGGCCGAGACAGTGGCGATGCCTGAGGGAGCGGCGGCCTCCGCGGGAGCTTCCTGATAACGGTCAACGCGTCCGGCCTGGGCCGGGGCCTTGGTGTCAGTGAACAATGTGCCCTCCAAATTAAGGGAAGGGGTAGCGCCAGTGTTCATAAGTTATCTTTTAATGACATTGGGATAAATTTGTTGCTGCCAAAACAAGGAATCCCTCCTCGCTTCCAATGCTGGAGTTCAACGGTTGCACAACCCGCTCCTCATCGTACATTTTATGCTTTATAGCCATTGAACTCTACGGTGTTCTGAGATCCAGACCCGCGTTTTCAACCGGCTTGGCTTTCGCCGCCTCGAGTGCGTTCAGAAAGTCTAACCAGCCACCGGGCACGGGCCATGGGGTGTCTACCCTACAATCCCTTGGGCTCCACTCCTGTAGAGAAGACTCTTTCCCAAGTAAAGCAGTTACACCTTACTCTCAACATCCAAAGCCAATAAATGTCAGACGGCGAGCGGAGTGTCAATCCTGATTGATTCCAACACCGTTTCGGGCGAAAGACTTTCCAGGCATTCCATCCTAGTGCTTTTGCTCAGCAGACATTGCTCCTTATTGCACGCCACACAAGGCCATGATTGCTGGAGCACGGTAATATTTTGCTTTTTTTGGATGCGTCCGGACGGAGCGTAAGGTGCGTTAGTGGCATATCCATTCGGCCAAGGTCCCCAACGATCCGGCATCGTCGGTCCATAAAGCGCCACTACGGGAACTTCCAAAGCTGCCGCCATGTGAGTTGCCACGGTATCTACGCCCACATAAGTGCGACAACCATGAATGGCTGCGGCTAGTTGCGTTAACGTGAAAGATTTTGGAAATGACATCAATTTGCGGCCTGCAGCCGCTTCAATGTCCTGAAATTGCTTCTCATCCGCAGCAAATCCAGAGCGCGTGAAAATAGCGCGCAAGCTTGTTTGTCTCTGGATCAAATCCGCCAGTTGAGCCCAATGTCTGGCGGGCCAGTACTTGTAAGCCTGGCGTGTGAATGGATGCAGCAGGATGTAATCCTCTTCACCCAGTTGTTCCCTGACAAAATTGGCATCCGCCTCATCGTGTCCCATGACCACTCGCGAGATACGGGGAATCTTCAGTGAATCCAACTGTGACAGCATCAAGGGAACGGTGTGTTCCAGAGCCAGCGGATTGCATTGAGTCAGAAACAGTTTTTTCCACCAATCCTGCCGTTTGTAAATGTAAAACCCCACCGAGTGGCGTCCGCCGAAAAGGGTGAACGATGTGCTGCGATCCGACGGATTTCCGGCGATGGAATAGTCATAACGCCGCAAAATCCGGAGCGCCGTCCGCCAACCTGACGTTCCGGGCTCGATGGTGTGAACCTGGCGGACGTAGGGATTTTTGGCCAGCACGCCTTCGGTGCCCTTGAACACCACGTAATCCACCGTGGCATCGGGCAGATGCGTTTTGATCGAAACAGCCAGCGGCGTTGAAAGGAGAACATCGCCAATAAATCTCAAGGAGACGATCAGGAACGAAGGATTTTTTGGGAAATTGGCAGGTTTCATCCCAGGAGCCTCAATGGTGTTCCAATTTGCCGGCGCGCCACTTTTCCATCAAGGAATGGCCGCACTCTCGTAATTCCCTGGCTCGCCAGGAGGCGGCCTGCGCTTTTTGTCTCAGCTTTTGCAGGCGGCGAGCGAGCCAGTTCAGTTTCCATTTCTTGCGAAAATACGCCCGGTTTTCCGCTTCGTACGGCCTCACGGTTTTGCTTTCGCGAATGGAGTTTTGCGTGATGGAACCAAAATGATGAATGAATGATCGACCTGTGGTGCCCAGTTTGAATCCTGCGGCCTGTGCCCGCTTGAAAAAATCCGAGTCTTCAAACTGGCCGATGCGGAAGTTTTCGTCGAAAAGGCCGACTTTCTCGAACACCCGCCGATGTACCATGAAGCAGATGCCATTGGCCACGCCGAAGCGCACGGCTTTGCCTGTGTTATTGACGAACTGTTGCGCGTAGGTTTCCAAATCGTAGTTCAATTCGCCTTCGCGAATGCCGGGACTCACGATGTCGAGGCCATTTTGCTCTGCGAACGCCACCAATCCTTCCAGCCAGCCTGAGCTCAGAAGAACATCATTGTTCAGAATGACAACCCAATCTGCAGTGGTTGCTTTCACCCCTTGATTCCAGGCGGCAGCACAGCCTTTATTTTCCGGATTGCTGATGATCGTTGCCGAGGTGCAGGTGGAAAGAAATGCTGTCGTGCCATCAGACGAACCATTATTGACGATTACAATGACAACGTCAGGACTAATGGTTTTCCGCAGGCTTTCCAGGCAACCTTGCGTGTAATTCAACTGGTTAAAAACCGGGATGACAATGCCGACGCTCATGCCTACCGCTGGGCCACTAATTTGGATTTTGCGTGGATGCCTTGTTTGCGCGCCAGATTGGCAAAGGTTCCATTCGCATGGAGCAACTCATCAAAATGTCCTTCTTCGACGATGCGGCCATTGTCCATGACAATGATCTTATCCGTGTTGGTCAAAGTGGAAAGGCGATGGGCGATACAAATAACGGTCCGGTGTTCTGCCAATCGATCGATGGCTGCCTGCACTTCGCCTTCAGCCTTGGCATCCAGACTGGCGGTTGCTTCATCCAGGATGAGTATCGGGGCATTGCGCACAAATGCCCGCGCAATGCAAAGGCGCTGTTTCTGGCCGCCAGAAAGGTTTTTTCCCATTTCGCCCGGGCGAGTATCGTAACCTTTTGGCAGCGCCATGATGAAGTCATGGGCGTAAGCAGCTTTTGCAGCTGCCTCGATTTCCTCGCGGCTGGCACCCGGTTTCCCATTGGCGATGTTCTCAGCAATGGTCTGATCGAATAGCACGATATCCTGGCTTACCAGCGCCATTTGTGAGCGCATGTCGGTGACTGAAAGTTCCCGCACGTCATGACCATCGATCTTGATGACGCCGGAAACAGGGTCGTAGAAACGAAGAGTCAAACTTACCAAAGTGCTCTTGCCTGAGCCGCTTTCGCCAGCGATACCTAATTTCATACCTCGCGGTATCGTCAGGCTGAAGTTTTTGAGAGCGGGTCCTTTTCCTTCGTAAGCGAAGGTCACATTTTCAAAGGTTATCGCTTTCTGAAAGCTCTTTAACGGAATGGCGTCTACTTTTTCCTTAACGGTAGGCTGGAGCGCAAAAAGCTGAATCAACCGCTCTGCCCCCACGTTTGCCTGCTGAAAATACACAGGGATGCCGCCCAGCTTTTTAATGGGGGTATACATGCTAATGATACCAACCAAAAAGGCAGCCATATGAGGAATGTCGCGATGGGTTTTGCAAATGAAGATGATAACGACGCCCAAGCCCATTACGGAAAGGGTTTCGATGATCGGGTTGATCAGTTCCTTGGCCTGCACACTCTTCATTCCGATACGAACCAAACGTTCATAGATTCCTTTGAAACGCTGCATCTGAAAGGGTTCGAGGCAGAATGCTTTAACGACACGAATACTACTGTAGACTTCCACAACCAGGCTGTCCTGCCCGATGCCTTCCTGCACGCTCGATTTGAATGCCTTCTTGGCCTTTTTACTAAGAATGCGAATCGGAATAACAATGGTGGGTACAAACATCAGTGAAAGCAGCGTCAGTTTGGGGTCCATCCAAAAAAGCCCGGCTGCCACCCCGACAACTGTTATCGGTTCCTTGATCAGATCGGAAAAGCCCAAACTCATGCAGCGATAAAGCGCCTGGGTATCGCCATTTACCCTTCCCATTAAATCGCCGAGGGTGGATTTGTTGAAGAAATCCATCGAAAGTGAGTTCAGCTTGTGGAGCAAGTCCAGGCGCAGATCTTTGATGACCCGTTCACTGACCCAGGCCATGCAATAACTGTTCAGATAACCTACGCTGCCGCGAAAGAAAACCAGGATCGGCAGCAATAGCAAGCCGCCCAGAATTTGCCGCCACTTCAGCTCGGTATTAATCCTAGGCAGCCAGGGATCGACGACTGTTTCAACTGTCTGTTGGATTTGCTTTGCCTGTTCAGAAAAAATTCCCGGGGTTTTTTTACTGTCGGGCATCGCAGTCGACTCAGCCGGCGGCGTCAGGCGCGTAAACAAAGTCTTGGTCGCCCAGATAAAGCTGGCATTGGAAGCGCCGAACAGGAACCCCAACAGGATGCCTGCCATCAAGCGCCCCTTATAACGGCGCAGATAAGGCCAACCAAACTTAAAAATGCTCTTCAGATTATTCATCAAATATTGCCTTTTACATAGTTGAGGCTTCGGGCCATGTGTCAACTATTTTGCAGCCACTTTGGACGACGTTTTTCGCCGCCGTGATTGCTTTAAAGGCAGGTTCCATGTTACCAAGGGGAATTGCATAAGCAAGAAACGTCCTTGCGGTTCTCGCTGGTGAGTCTGCGGGTGTTTCAGAAAGTAATATAGTTTATAATGGATCAACCCATTCCATATCTGGATTTGGCGGCCCAAATGCGGCCGTTACGCAAGGAAATTGACGCAGTTATCGCTAAAGCTCTGGATAATTGCACTTTTTGCCTTGGACCCGATGTCGTCCAATTCGAAAAAGATTTCGCGGCCTATTGTGATGCCAAACATGCCTTGGGCTTCAATAGCGGCACCTCCGCTCTCCATGTGGCCATGTTGCTCCTGAATTTGAAGCCGGGCGACGAGGTCATCACCACCCCTTACACTTTTGTCGCAACCAGTTGGGCCATCTCTTACTGTGGTGCCACGCCGGTTTATGTGGATATTGATGAGACAACCTTCAACCTTGATCCCAAACTGGTTGAAAAAGCGATCACTCCCCGCACCAAAGCCATCCTGCCGGTTCATCTCTACGGTCAACCATGCGACCTCGACCCCTTGCTCGAAATTTGCCGCAAACACAACCTGGCGCTGGTCGAAGATGCCGCCCAAGCTCATGGGGCCAAGTACAAGGGAAAAAAGATTGGCACGTTTGGCGAAATTTCCTGTTTCAGCTTTTATCCCACCAAGAACGTGGGTGCCTGCGGTGAAGGCGGTGCGTTGGTCACCAATAACGATGCGTTTGCGACTCGTGCAAAATCATTGCGCGAGCATGGATCGACTGTGCGCTATTACCACGATGAGGTGGGCTATAATTACCGCATGGAAGGCATTCAAGGTGCCGTCCTCGGCGTGAAGCTCAAGTATCTGGAAAAGTGGAATCGTGAGCGCCGCCACGTGGCCATGCGTTATCATGAACTGTTGGCCGACACTCCGTTGCGTCTGCCTGCCGAAGGGCCTTACGCCGAAAGCATTTATCATCTCTACACAGTGCGCCACCCGAGCCGCGACGATCTCAAGAAGCACTTGGAAGCGCATAAGATTGGGTCCGCCCTGCATTATCCGCTCCCGCTTCATTTGCAGAAATGCTACGCTTCGCTTGGCTACAAACCGGGTGATTTCCCGATTGCCGAGCAAGCCGCGCGCGAGTGCCTGGTGTTGCCGATTTATCCGGAGCTGACCGACGAGCAAATCCAACGCGTCGCTTCCACCATCAAACAATTCTTCAACCAATGAAAGTTTTGGTTACCGGCGGGGCAGGGTTCATCGGCTCGCATTTAGCCGAAGCCCTCTGCCGTCGCGGTGCCAGGGTGGTGGTGCTCGATAATCTATCCTCGGGCAAAACTTCGAATCTGGATTGGAAGCGCAGCAGCGATGATCTGGAATGTATCCAAGGCGATGTCGCTGACGAACTGCTCGTAAAAGATCTTATTCAGGGCTGCGAATGGGTTTTTCATGAAGCGGCGATGACTTCGGTTCCAATTTCCGTAGCCAAGCCGCTGGAAACCCACCAACACAATGTCGATGGCACGTTGCGGCTGCTTATTTTGGCGCGGGCTGCAGGAGTAAAACGTTTCCTGTTTGCCTCTTCCTCCTCGATTTACGGAGATAGCCCGCTGACGTCGAAGCATGAATCCATGCCGCCAGCCCCGCTCTCGCCTTACGCCCTGCAGAAATTTGCTGCCGAAAAATACTGCCAGCTTTTCCACCAGTTGTATGACCTGCCGACGGTGAGTCTCCGCTACTTTAACGTATTTGGGCCGCGACAAGCATTCGATTCCCCGTATTCCGGCGTGATAGCGAAGTTTTGTACCTCCATGCTGCAAGGCCAGCCACCAACCATCTATGGTGACGGATTGCAATCCCGCGATTTCACCTATATCGAAAACGTGATTCAGGCCAATCTCGCTGCCGCCGAGGCTCCGTCCGACAAGGTTATCGGCAAGGTTTTCAATATCGCGGCTGGTCAGAGCATCTCCCTTTTGCAACTATTTCGCGAACTGAACCAACTCACTGGCCAGTCCTTGAAACCGCGATTTGAGCCCGCCCGTTTAGGCGATGTGAAGCACTCGCAAGCCGATATTTCAGCGGCAAAGCAGGCGCTTGGATACGAGCCAAAAGTGAACTGGCAGGCAGGGCTGAAACGGACGCTGGAGTTTTATCGCCAGCAATGATTTTCACTGCTGACTCTGATTTATGTCCAATGCATCCCAGAAAATTATTGTTGAGGACTACAATCCGGAATGGGCCAATCATTTTGAGGAATTAAAGAGGAGAATTTGGGGTGCGGTCTCTGATGTCGCGTTGTCCATTGAGCATGTCGGGAGCACGTCGGTGGTGGGGTTACCTGCGAAGCCTATCATTGATATCGACATCGTCATTTCATCCCATCAACAACTGGCTCCAGTTATCGAGCGACTTCGGAAGCTAGGCTATGAGCATCGTGGCTCCCTGGGAATTGAGGGACGGGACGCCTTCCGTGCTCCCGAGGGCGCCATCAAACATAATTTATATGTGTGTTTGCAAGGTTGTACCGCCCTCAAGAACCATCTCCTGCTGCGTGATCGTTTGCGACAGGATGCAAAGGCCCGTTCTCAATACGGAGAACCCAAAAAGAGTCTCGCCCTTAAGTTTGCCGATTCGATAGACGACTACGTGGAAGGCAAAACATCTTTCATTTTAAGTTTGCTTCCAGATGATGGCTTTCAAACCGAAGAACTTGATGTAATCCGGGCTGTTAATAAGGCTCCTGCCAGGAAATAAGTATCCTGCTGCGGCCAACTTTGCAGTGACTTTATCACTCTTCTTAAATCACTCGATTAGTTACTCACAATCAGCCGTTTAAAATGCGAATATCTTTTCCCCGCCAAGTCTTGCGCGACACTGACCACGGACATTAAACTAAGCACATGTCGCACGCTGACTTTGTCCATTTACATCTGCACACCGAGTATTCGCTGCTCGATGGTGCCTGCCGGCTTGACCGGTTGATGGACAAGGCGCATGAGTTGAAATTTCCTTCCCTGGCCATCACCGATCACGGGGTTCTCTTTGGTGCCATCGATTTCTACAAAGCCGCGCGTGACAAGGGCATCAAGCCGATCATCGGTTGCGAAGTTTATGTCGCTCCCCATAGTCGCACTGAAAAGAAAAGCGCCAACGGTGGTCGCGATGTTTATAACCACCTGGTTCTGCTGGCGAAGGATGAGATCGGTTACAAGAACCTGATCAAGTTGGTCACCGCCGCGCATCTCGAAGGTTATTACTACAAGCCGCGTATTGATAAGGAAATCCTCGCCGCGAACAAGGAAGGCTTGATTGCGTTGTCCGGTTGTTTGGCGAGTGAAATTCCGGAAGCCATCATGAAGGACAATCTTCAGAAGGCGCGTGATGGCATTGATTGGTTCAAGCAAACACTTGGGGCGGAAAACTTTTATCTCGAACTGCAAAACCACGGCATCCCCGAACAGGCGAAGGTCAATAAACATCTGATTCCATGGGCCAAGGAATTTGGGCTGAAGCTCGTCGCTTCCAACGATGTTCATTACATCGAAAAAGGGCATTCGCATGCGCACGACTGTTTGATTTGTATCGGCACGCAAACCCAGTTGGCTGACACCAAGCGCATGAAATATGTGGAGGAGCAGTTCTATCTGCGCTCCGCCGAGGAAATGAAGGCGCGTTTTGCCGAGATCCCCGAGGCAGTGCAAAACACGCTCGAAGTGGCTGAGAAGTGCAACCTGGAAGTTGAATTTGGCAAGTTGCATTATCCCGTGTTCGATCCACCCGAGGCTTATACTCGCGAGGGATATTTACGCAAGCTGCTGGCTGAAGGTTTGCATCGCCGTTACACAATGCATGTGCGGGCGGAAGGCCAGGAATTCATCGTGGAAGGCATTGACGATGCGCGTCGCCTGCCGACCTATAAAGTCCAAAGTCCTGACGCTAAAGTTCAAGGTAATGGAAACGGCCATCATGTGGACGAACCCATAACCAATCTGGAAGATCCTGCGGTCAAGGAAGCGGTGAAGGCAGTGATTGATCGTTTGCAGATGGAATTGAAGGTCATCGAGAAGACCGGGTTCATCAGTTACTTTTTGATTGTCGGTGATTTCGTGCGGTACGGACGTGAACAAGGTATTTCCTGCGTGGCTCGTGGTTCCGCTGCCGGTTCGCTCGTCACCTATTTGTTGGAAATCGCGAACGTCGATCCGATCCGCTATGCACTGCTCTTCGAACGATTCCTCAATCCTGAACGTGTTAATCCGCCTGACATCGACATCGATTTTGCTGATGACCGCCGTGCGGACGTGATCGAGTACGTGCGTAAGAAGTATGGTAATTCGTCCGTGGCGCAAATCGTGACGTTCGGCACGATGGGCGCGAAGTCGGTGCTGCGTGACGTGGGTCGTGTGATGGGACTTGGCTATGGCGATTGCGATCGTCTCGCCAAGATGATTCCCAACGAACTGAAGATGGACTTGCACAAGGCGTTGAAGCAATCGCCGGATCTCAAGGCCGCTTACGATACTGAAGAGGTGACGCGCGAATTGATTGATACGGCTTTTGCCCTGGAAGACATCACGCGCAATTCTTCCGTGCATGCGGCCGGCGTGGTCATCGGCGACCAGCCATTGGTGAACCTGCTGCCGCTGAAGCAGGACGAAGAGGGTACATTGGTCACGCAGTACGCGATGAATCCAGTGGGCGAACTCGGCCTGCTGAAGATGGACTTTCTCGGGTTGAAGACGCTGACGGTCATTCGCAATACCTGCGAGATGATCAAAGCGACCAAGGGCGTTGATGTTCCCATCGACAACCTGCCGCTCGATGACAAGAAGACTTACGACCTGCTGAACAACGCGCGGACGTTGGGTGTGTTCCAGTTGGAATCTGGTGGCATGCGCGATTTGTGTCGCAAGTTCCAGATTGGTTCGGTCGAGCACATCACGGCGTTGGTGGCGCTTTATCGCCCCGGTCCGATGGACCTGATTCCGGAATTCATCAAGCGCCGTCATGGCGAGGTGAAGATTGAATATGAGCATCCGCTGCTCGAAAAAATTTGCAGTGAGACGTACGGGATCATGGTTTACCAGGAGCAGGTGATGCAGGCGGCTCAGTATCTCGCCGGTTACACGCTCGGCGGCGCCGATTTGCTGCGTCGCGCGATGGGCAAGAAAAAGGTCGAGGAAATGCAGAAGCAGCGCGAGACCTTCGTGAAAGGTGCCGCCAGCATTAATAAAATTCCGGCGGCCAAGGCAAACCAGATCTTCGATTTGCTTGAAAAATTTGCCGGTTACGGTTTCAACAAATCGCACGCCGCTGCTTATGCCATCGTGGCCTATCAGACCGCTTATCTGAAGGCGAATTACCCGGTGGAATTCCTCAGCGCCATGATGACGAACGACATGGCGGACACGAGCAAGTTGACTGAGTTCATCGCGGAAGCGCGTTCGATGGGTATTGAAGTGCTGCCGCCCGATGTCAACGAAAGCCAGGTGGCGTTCGCGCCGGCGCGGAATGGCGAGGTGATTCGGTTCGGTTTGGCGGCGATCAAAGGCGTTGGTGAAATTGCGGTGCAAAGCATTCTGGATGCGCGCAAAGCGGGTGGGGAATTTACTTCGCTGGGAGATATGTGCCAGCGCGTGGATATTCGCACCGTCAATCGCAAGGTGCTGGAAGCGCTAATCAAGTCCGGTGCGTGCGATGCATTTAAGGAAACCCGGTCGACCATGTACGCGCATATCGACAAGGCGTTGACCCGTGCCGCAGGCATCATTCAAGATCGTCAACGTGGGCAGAGTTCCATGTTCGACATGCTGGAAGAAAACCGGGAGGACAAGCCGGAAGTGGTCGCCAAGCTGCCTGAATGGCCCGAGCACGAGTTGTTGCAGGCGGAGAAGGAACTGCTTGGATTCTATGTCACCGGTCATCCGATCAATCCCTATGTTCCACTACTCGAAAAGTATGCGCTGACGAAGATCGCCGAACTGCCCAAGTTGGAGAATCGGGCACTGACCCGCATCGGTGGTTTGGTGTCGGTGGTGCAGCAAGGGGTTTCCAAAAAGAGCAACAAGCCTTATGCCATGGTGACGCTGGAGGATTTGGACGGCACGGTTCAACTCCTTTGCATGAACGAGAATTACGACAAGTATCGACACCTGTTTGTGGTGAACAATGCGCTGCTCGTGATCGGCGAAGTGAGTGCGGGAGAAGATAAGCCGAAAATTTTTCCACAGGAAATCATGTTGCTGGAAGATGCGCCAAGGAAATACACCAAGCAGGTATTTTTCCGCCTCGATGCCGCCCATCTGGATGAGAATAAGATTCAATCACTCTTCGAACTGGCCACGGCGCATCCGGGACGATGCCCGTTATTTTTGCGTTTCCGTCAGGCAACCGGCGAATACGTTTATATCGAGACGCATGAGAAGTATTCTGTGACGCCTTCGTTGAAACTCGAAAAAGCGGCTGCTGAGCAATTCGGCGATCAAACCTATTTTGTAAAAGTGGATACTTCCCTGCCTGAACGCACTCAGCGTCGCTGGGAGAAGAAGGGCGGTTCGGATAACGGCGACGAATAATTTCTTAGCTTGGCTGATGTTTTGTGTCGGACACGAGGGCGCGGTTAGTTCGAATCTTTTCGCTTAAATATGTTCAGGTAAACATCCATGACCTTCCGGCTGGTTTTGATGTCATCACCCCAACGCAAACTGGATTGGCCATCCGGAAGAATCTCAAGGAGGCCGACTTTATTGTAATGGGTTTGCAAATACTTTGCTGACCAGTTGAAGATGAGCGGCTCGGAGGTCTGGCGCACGATCCAGGAATCTCCGTCCTCCACGGACACTATATAATCCGGTTGGGTGGTTTCGATTTCACTGATCAGTTCCCGCTGCATTTGCAAAGCATAGGGCTGTAGTTCCATCAGGGCGTAGGTATAGATGTATCCCGTGGCGGAGTGTCGCTGTGAATAGAAATAAATTTGCGGTTCCGAACCCAGGACTGCAATGCGCGCATTGTCGGGGGAATGGGCTTTCAAATACTGGGCGATCTGTACGGATTCCGGAAAGGCGCTGCGTGGATAAAGCAATCGGCAGGCTTGAGCAGGTGAGGATTGAAAGAAGAGCGCGCGTTCATGGAAAAGGCGTCCGGCGAGGAAAATTAAAAGCAGAGCGACTGGCAGGGCAGCGGGAATTCTGCTCTGCGCGCGCAGGAGATATTCCCGGGCGGAGATGACCAATACCCCGGTCAGCATGGCGACTGCCGGTAATAAAAGAACATAGTAATGGGGGCGGAAATTGAAATTTGGAAAAATCGTGAGGACAGAACAAACAAAAAATCCGGTGGAGAATATCGCCACCGTGCGATCCGCTTTGCGCCAAAGAATCACCAGACCCAGCACTGCAGCCCATGCCAGTGGGTATAGCACGTGAGGAGTGCTGCCCGCCAGGTTCTTAAACACCTCCAAATTCCCGGGGTATTCAGTCGCATACTCGCGCGCATATTTGATCGTCCAAAACCAGAATTTGTCCAGAACGCCCGCTTTCCAAAGCAGAAGCACCGTAAGTGCCAGTGGAGTGGCTATTCCCAGAGCAAGCATTGTTGCCTGCACGCCAAGCTGCCTCAATTTGAGTGGACGTGCGTTGCGATAGATCAAGTAACTTCCCGCAAACAAAATAAAAAATGCACCGTGTTGTTTCATGAGCACGGAAAACCCCAGTAGCACTCCGCTCGCAAAGAGGCTCAGACTGGATCGGCGATTAATGCCATGCAGGAGCAGCAGCAAACCTCCCAGTGCAGGGAGAATGACAAAATGAGTCGCGTGAGCCACTGGACCCAGGACTTCCGCGCTGAGTGAAAGATAGGCATAAAGGGCTGCTGCAATGAGTCCCGCTCTTTTATCCGATAGCCGTGCGGTTAAAAAATAAACCAGCAAAATGGCTCCAGCATTAACAATCAAAAGTCCGAGATGGATCCCGGTTGGGGTCTGCCCGAACAGGGCCATAAGCAGAGCATAGGCAGCGTAGGTTCCCGGAAACTTCATGTTGTAGGCGAGTTGATAGGGTGGAATGCCCTGGAGCATGAGTTGCCCGGCGTAGGCGTATTCCCCTTCATCCCGTTCCAAGGGCAGTTCGCGCAAGCGGAAACGAATGGCTGCTGTAACCAGCAATATCAGAATCAACAGTCCATAGATCCACAAGGGTGATAAAGAACGCGAGGCAGGCACCTTCACGGATTTCGTTTTTACAGTGTCAATCAACGCGGATTATGATTCAGTTCTCTCCAGAGATGCGTCAATAACGAAATCCCTTTGCACGCCAAACCAGTGGAATGAATTTCTTGCGCAAACAATTATGGGACCTTTAAAAATTAAGAGCGGACCAGGACCCAACGGCCGCCAGGGAGTCTGGGTGGAATTTGATGTTAATGACCAGCCAACCTTTGTGCCGAACGAAGACTGGGTGGGCGTGGACCTGGATGGCACGTTGTCACGCACCGATAATCCGGGACATTTCGAGCCGCCTTATCCTATTGGCGAACCGGTGATGGCCATGATTGAGATGATCCATAGCCTGAAGGCAGCAGGCGTGACGGTGAAGATATTTTCAGCGCGTGCGTGTGAAGCTGCCAATATTCCAATCATCCAAGCCTGGGCGGTGAAGCATGGTTTGGGGCACATGGAGGTTACGAATCAGAAGGATTTCAGATTGATCCGATTCTACGATGATCGTGCGATTCAAATTTGCCTAAACCAGGGTGTCTCGATAGCAGCGGCACTCAGTGGCAACAAGATATTCCAGACGGAATCGCAACGGTTTTATCAATCCTGAGTTGAGCACTGATATTTCAGGGAAATAAAAAAGGGCGGCCATTGCTGGCCGCCCATCAGAATCAGTGATCCGGCTGCTTATGCAGTTTGAGGTTCCTTACGTGGAGCATCTTTCGCGGAGTCCCCTTCACTGGCAATGTGAACGACCTTATAACCGCCTTGGGTTTTGAAATAGATCAGCAGCAGCAGATAAATGCCTGCCATGGTCGCGGGTATAATAGAGTCCACCTTCAAGGTTTCCCGGTTACCCGAGATGTAGGCGCTCACCACCGTCTGTTGATCGGGGGTACGTTTGTCAGCCGGTATAGCATTAACTGCTTCCAACTTTTGGCCATCAATGCCGTGAACTTCACTAAAGATAAGCCACTTGCTGGGGGTGGGAGCCTTGTATTCGGCATAAATGGCAGGATTTGCATGTTGCAGCGTTTCACCGGAGAAACGGTCCTTGGCATAACCGAGCCCTGGAGAACCCACCAAACCTGCTGACATCATGCCCAAGCCACCCATGATCGAAATCGCGACTGCGCCGCAACGCGGGAATCGATCTGAAGTGACTGCGAGCATCGTAGGCCAGAAGAAAGTCTTGCCGAGAGCATAGACTGTGAGAGCCAGCAGGGCTCCAGCGAAGCTGGTGACATTGCTGACCATGTTCAAGCCAATGCAGGCAAGGATGGCGCAAACAACCAAAATACCAACTGGTTTTAGACCGAGCTTGTGCTCGATAAAATGTCCACAGAATCGGAGGCCGAACATGAGCGCTGAGGTGAAGATGAACAGTTTGGTGCCATCGCCCGGAGCGAGAATCGCGTCTTCAATATTTTGAATCCAGCCATCTGTTCCCAACTCGACCGCGCCAACCAGAACATGTGTGATGAAGAGCACAAACAATAATGGAGCACCCAATGTCCAGCGACTCGCTCCACCGAACATTAGGAGGATTGCGCCGCCAACCGCAGCTGAAATATAGAACCAGGTTTGGCCGCCGAAGAAAGTTTCGTTGCCGGTGAAACCAGCCAGAAGCGGTCCAAGACCATCTTTGAAGAAGAGGAAAATAAACAAACCGACCACGGCGGCACCCAAAATGCCGACATCACGGAGCATTTCGCCCAATTTAAGACCCTTGGCCGAGGCTTCCGATTTTGGAAACTTCTGACCGAGGAAAAGAACTCCATAGATGGCTGCAGGAATCAGGAAGCAGCCTAACTGCAACTTCCAGCTTTGACTGCCAAGCGCAGTGTGGACGAAGCCGCCAAGCACCATGCCCGCCGGCCAGGAGGCATGCAGAATGTTGAGATAATGGGTTCGATTATTTGGAAACAAGGTGGCAACAAGTGGATTAGCCACGGCTTCCAATGTGCCGTTCGCGATCGCGAATAAAAACGTGCCTGTCCAGAGATAGACGAACGCCGTTTGGGGGGCCATGCCGTTGCTGGCACCGAAGGGTCACGAGCGCGGAGACGACATGGAACGCGAAGGCTGCAGCCACGAGTTTTCCATAACCGATTTTATCGACGATGATGCCTCCGATAATGATGCCGAAGCAGAATCCGGTGAAGCCTGCTCCTCCGATCAGGCCGATTTGCAATCCGGTGAAATTAAATGCCTTCACCCAATCGCCGAAGATGCCCCCGCGAATGCCAAACCCAATGCCAGCAGCCAAAATGGCCATAAACCCGGCAAAGAGAAGACGTTTTGCGTTGGGCGCGATGCCGTTTGCTTTATCCATATACGTTAGTTCTGTTTGTGTTCTTTTAACTGCGGAAGTCCGGCAACTTTACGATTTCACCCCCGCGCATGGCCGATTCATGCGCGCAAATTCCTGCACAGGTCCAGTTCACGGACTGATAGACATCGGGGAAAGATGCCCTGCCTTCAACGATGCTCATGAGAAATTCATTGGCCAAGTGCGGATGCGAGCCTCCGTGGCCGCCACCTTGGATGAAGGAAAGGTGAGCGTGTTCATCGTCATAAACTCCTTTGGTCGTAAAGCGGCGGATCGGTTCCGGCAAGAGGTGCGCGTAATCAGGCACCTTCACCTTTTCCACTTTTTCACCGCCGAGATGGAGAACAGGTTCTTCGCCTTCGATCAATTGCCATTCAAAGGAGGTGTCCGAGCCATAGACGTCAAAGCTCTCGGTGTACTGACGGGCGGCATCAAACAGGTAGCGGGTGACTTCGAAGCCGACATCCTGGTTGCGGATCTTGAAATGAGCGGATTCAAAGGAGAACGGGGATCCGTATTTGGCGATTAAATTCTCAGAAATCCGGCCAGAACCGATGCAAGAGACGTAATCTGCCTCTCCTTTAACGATAGCGAGACACGGACTGATGCAATGTGTGGCGTAGTGCATCGGGGGCAAACCTTCCCAGTAACCGGGCCAGCCTTGCATGTTTTGGAGATGGGAACCGCGCATGAACTGGATGCGGCCAAGCCTGCCGGTGTCGCGCAATTCGCGGACGAACAGGAATTCGCGCGAATAGACGACGGTTTCCATCATCATGTAATTCTTCTTCGCCTTTTGGGCGGCTTTGACGATCTGCTTGCATTCCTCGATGCTGGTGGCTGCCGGAACGGTGCAGGCGACATGCTTGCCCGCCTTCAAAGCTGCGATGCTCTGAGGGGCATGCATGTGGATCGGAGAATTGATGTGGACCATATCGACATTCGGGTCCTTGAGCAAATCTTCGAAACTGGTGTAACGCTTTTCGATCCCGTACTGATTGCCAACCTGATCCAGTTTTTCCTGCGTACGCTGGCAGATGGCGTACATGTTGGCGTTGGGGTGGCGTTGATAAATGGGAATGAACTCCGCTCCGAAACCGAGGCCGACGATGGCCACGTTGATTTTTTTATCACTCATTAGCTTTCAAAAAAGTTATGCCGAGGCACTGATTCCCCTTCAGGGGTGGTAAAGGCGACGGCGATAGGGTAGATGACAGCTTTTTAAGGGCTTGATGTCAATTCCAAATTAAGCAAAAAGCCTTATTTTAAGCCTGTTTTGAACGTGGCATGAACTGGTGACAGTTGGTGAAAAGGAAGGCTTGTATTGCATAAAATAACCCCAGGGTGTATGAATTGCCAGCAGCCAAAACCATTCTCATTCCTTGAACAAATGAGGCCGCAGCAAGCTCACTTTGAATGAATGTGGCAGGAAGATTCTTATGAGATTAAATAGGTTACGTGTGGGGCCTCTTGGTGGGATCTTGAGCATTGGGGTTGTTGCCTTCCTGGCAATGGCTGCCGAGGTGCCGCGGAATACTCAATTGGTCATCACTTCCATCCGGAGCGAGGGCACGAATGTGATATTGGCGGCGTCCGTTCCACCCGGACTGGGTCAGGTGATACTGGAAATGCGGCCCAGCCTTGAGACGCAATGGGAGGAGAAGGCGATTTTGGAGGTCCCTTCCGGTGGGGGCGATGTGGCTTTCACATTGCCGAAGCCAGACGGGATGCAATTCTTCCGCTTGAAGTCCACTCCTCAGTCTGCGACCGCCAGCGTGCTCTCCAGTGAATTGCGGTATGTTACCATCCCACCTTTGGGCACCAGTCCGGCGAAATTAACAAACACCAGCAAACCATCGACAACGGAAATTCCCGAAGCGGTATTCCATTTTAAAGGAACGATTGATGGCTCGGATAAGATTACGATCACGAGAGACGGGGCGCTTTGGGAGCATGTTCATTGGGACTGGCCGCAGGGAGCGGTCGAAGTAAATGGAGCACAATGGAATCCCCGGGAGAAAAACTATCTGACCTCAGCCGGGGCATCAAAATTTTTACCCGAAACATTCTCCCTGGACTCGGTGGATTTGGAGGAAATCCACGGGCGCGGGGTCGTGGCATTGGAACGGGCGGAGAATGCTTTGATTGTTTATATCGATGATATCCAAAACGGAGCGGATGAATATGAGTTTAAAGTGCATTTCCATGTGTCCAATCCAAAACCCGCCAAAGCAATCGCATCGATTCCGGCGACTTTAAAAATCACGGCGGAAATCGACGGCAGTGATTGCTTTATTATCAATTCGGGCGGCGCAACCTTGCAGCATGGAGGGCGTCTGCTGCCGGGCAGGGTCATGCTGAACAATGTTTCATGGTTTCCCCAGCAGGATGAGGTGATAAAAAATGAGGGGACGAATACTTTCTTACCGAAATCTGTGGACTTTTCGACAGCCAAAATTGTGAACCGAAAAGGCCGGGACCTGGCCACGATGTGGGCTGAGAAAGAAGCTTTATGGGTGCGTTTCGTGGATAATCCCAATGGGAGTGATACTTACGAAATCGAGATTTCATTCGGGAAATGAGTGGGGCAACCGGACCTGCTGGTGTGTGACGCGGGTGAAGCAATTGCCATGCCACGCCCATTTTGAAGCCGGTGCGGGATTGACTCAGGTTTTTGCGGGTTGACTCAACCAAATCGAGCGCAGTAGCCTTGGCCTAAGAGAAAAGGCTGGGTTCCCTTGAGTCATGTGACTGTTGGTCCCGCCTTCTCCACAAGGTGTGAAGACCAAAAAAAACAGGTTGTGGTTTGGCCTCGCGTTGTTAAGCGGCGCGTTGGTTTTGCTTTTTATATTTTGGTCGCCGCAACCTATTCCGAGCTACGGAGGAAAAGATGTAGACTTTTGGTTCAACGTCCACTCCCAGGGATATTTACCTGTTCAGAAGAGCACTCCGCCTGGTGATCCACGGGAGGCTTTTCGAAGCATGGGATCTGCGGCGGCCCCTTTCCTCGTAAGACGGTTGAAGCGGGCGGATTCATGGGAGAGATGGTATGCCACCCACCGTTTAAACTGGCCCAGTTGGGTGAAGCGGATTGTGCCGGCGGAGACTGATTGGAACGGGAGGCGCGGAGATGCCGCTCTTTTGCTGGCCCAGTTAGGGCCAAGCGCAACCAATGTTGTTGGAGAACTGATTCCCTTTTATTCAAAATTGCGCGAAAGGAAGACCACAACTGGCACCATTCCCCGCGGCCCGGCAGTCAGTGGGCAGCGCTTCTTTATTTATTATTCAGACGAATTAGTCCGAGTGAAAATATTGGGGCTGCTGGGAGTGGCAGGCAGGAATAATCCCGAAGTCTTGAACATTTTGGTCGCGGCTTTGCAGGAGAGCGAAATGGCCCCTGTAGCCATCCAGGCACTGGTGAAACTTGCCGAACAGAATGAGAAGGTGATTCCTCGTTTGATAGAGGAGCTGGGTGGCACTAACAGTCTCGCGCGGAAGTGTAGCGCCGAGTCGTTGGGGCTTACAGGCAGCAAGGCTGGCGCGGCGATCGCCCGGCTGAAAGAACGGGTTGAGGAAAGGACCGAGGCCGACCGGCAGGTCCGCTACATGTCGGCGGATGCCTTATGGAAGATTGACCATCAGGCCTATGCGATTGTTCCATTTCGGATTGAGGAATTGAAAAATCCAGTTGAGAGCGTGAGATGGAGCGCAGCCGGATTCCTTGGAGCCTATGGAGATCAATCGAAACCAGCAGTCCCGGCGCTGCTGGAAATTTTGAAGGCAGAGAAAAATAACCGGGTCAGGGGAAAGGCGGCGATTGCATTGGGGCAAATTGGTCCGGCGGCAAAGGAGGCTGTTCCTGCTCTAAAGGAAGCGCTCAAGGATGAATATAGCAATGTGCGGGAAGCGGCAGAGGGAGCATTGAAGAAAATCGAATCAACTGAGATTCCATGACCAGACAATGGCGGACAGTTTTGATCGGAGTCGTTGTACTCCTGGTTATCCTTTTTATCTGGCAACGATGGGAGCGTGCGCGCGAGGCGAAGTATGCCGGGCGGACGGTGAGCCAATGGTTTCGGCGCTACTATCAATCCAGTTCGCGGACGCGGTGGGATGAGGGGGATCATGAGGAAGCGAAGGAGGCGTTAAAAGCACTGGGAACTAATGCGCTGCCTTATCTTTTAAAGCAGTCTTTTGAGGTAAAGCCAGACACCAAGCTGCGAAAGTTTTTTTACGGCGCTCTTGGTGTTTTGCCGCAATCATGGGATTTGCCTTTCTACGTCAACAGCCAAACCATTGCGGAAGAGGCTGCGCAGGCGATTTGCGACATGAAGCCGCCTGCAGAAGCGCTGTTGCCTGAAATAGAGAAGCGGCTGAGTGAAAAGGATACATACAAACATCGCCAGGCAATTTTTCTATTGGGCGGTTTGGGTGAAGGGGCTGAACGAGGGGTGCCTCATCTGATTGAAGAATTCAGGAAGGGTGATACGTGGGGGCAGACACTCGCCTTGCAGTCGTTACGTTTCCAGGGAGCAAAGTCAAAAGCGGCTGTTCCAACGCTAATAGAACTCCTTGGCGAACAGCCTTCCGGAAGCAGCGGGTATTTACGTTTTGCGACAGCGTTAGGGAGTATTCGCACCAATGCAGCGGCCGCGTTGCCACTGCTGCAGCCTGCATTTCTCGCCACAACCAACTGGGAAACGAAATGCGTCCTGGCCCAGGCAATCTGCACAATCGATCCCGACAAGACCGAGGAGCTCAACTTTTTGCTAAGCGCGCTCACAAACAATTCCAATTCCAAACATCGGTCGGTTGCGGTACAGGCTTTAATTGAAATTGGAACCAATTCTTCAGCCGTGTTGCCCGCGCTGGTTTCGGTTATCAGTGATGCTCAGACGGACGTCTCAACGCGTGCGGCAATTGGTTTGAAAACCTTGGGAGCGGCCAAGGAATTTTATGTGCCTCGATTGGAAAAAGCATTGCAGACCACCAACGAAAACCTGGTCGCGAACGCGGCATCGCAGGTGCTGTGGGCCGACCCGGGTAATCGGGCGGGATTGCAGGCGATGATGGAGTTGATAAAAAAGCGATCCATGTTCGAAGACTTCGCAATTCAGAGGCTGGGAGAGATTGGTCCGGCGGCGAAGGAAGCGGTGCCTTTACTGCGTGAAGTGCTGGCCACTCACGAGGCGCATTTGCGCGAGCCGGCGAAGGAAGCGCTCAAACGCATCGATGTCCCGACCAATTCGGTCAGCGCGATGCCCGGTAAATAGACCCGGACACCGCACCTGCATTCTTATTAATGACCGGCTTTCGAGACCTGCTTCGATGATCCGTGCGCGAGCAGGAAGGCCATGAGGTTGTTGAAATCTTCCACCGGTATGACTTCCGAAAAGCTGTCGGGCATGAGGGAGGATTCGGATTCCGTGCGGCTTTGAATATCCTTCTTGGCCACCGAAACTTCCTTGCCGGTGGCGTCGGCAAAGATGATTACCTCGCCTTCTTCACGACGTTGCAGACCGCTGATGACTTCGCCGTCCTTTAAATTGATGGTGCTGTAGCGGAATGAAGGGTCGACGTTGCGATTCGGGTCAAGCACATCTTCCATCAAACGCTCCAGACCGCGACCGCCCACACCATCCAATTGCGGGCCGACCAAGGCGCCCTTGCCATCGATGGAATGGCAGACCATGCAGTTTTTGGCAAAGACCTCGGCGCCTTTTGCCGCGGTGGCTTTGGCGGGATTAAACGCGGCATGGCGTTGATCGATAATTTTTTGAATTTGATCGTTGATCGGCGCAAGGCCCTTGGTGAGCTGGGCCAGGCGATCGTTCAGATTAGGAACCTTGGTGGCGGCCAAGCGTTCCTTTACTTTGCGCTCCATCACGAGGCGGGCGGAGACTTTTTTATCGGACACCAGTTGCAACAGGGCTTCCGCCCCTTCCGGCGAACTGGCCAGAGCCATGGCGAGGCGAATTTGCAGGCGCTCAGGAGCGGTGTGCAAGGCAGTGATCAAGCCAGTGCGGGCGGCCGGGGAATTTTGTTGAGCGAGAACTTCAGCCATTTTTTCGCGTAGAGCCATGAGTTCTCCGGCATCGTTAAGGACACCGCTGATCAATGTGACGGAGCTGATTGGATCAAATGAGAGAAGGGCGCGGGCGCAGAGTTCGCGCGCGTCAACATCGGTGGTTTTGGCGGCAAGCCATTGGGTGAGTTGTGGTGCGAGTGCAGTCACCTTGAGATTGCGTGCCACTTGGGCCGTGGTGCGCTGGCGTTCGGCAATCTGGCGCGGGTCGAGCTCCGGCATTTGCACAATGGCGGGTGTGAAACGGCCGGCGGCGAGCCAGGCAAAACTATCGCCGTTGTTCCCATCCACCAATTCCAAGTAGCCCTGTTTGCCGGAGAAACTGCTGAGATCCCAATTATATTTGCGCGCCGTGTCGTTATGCGGAGGAGATGCTTCCTTCAAAAGTTCTCCGGTTTCAGCCGAGCGCAGGCGGATGAAATTTTTCTTTTGTACCGGTTTGCCAGTGCGGCCATCGTGACCAACCATGAAGAACGTCAATTGGGCGGGGATGGTAAATGGTTTGGAACGGAGTATTCCGGTCAATTGTTCGCCATTGGGTGGCAGACTGCTCAGAAAGGGCGAGCTTTCGTCGCCGTCATTGGATTTGCGTAATTGCACGCACCAGGGGGAAGGGGTTGGTCCCATGCCTTCGATAGGGGTGCTGGTCCAGCCGGAACTGCCCTTCTCGACGGAATCGGCAAGTTTGGAAGCAAGGGTCGAGGCCCATTCGCGAATGTTTTCGGGCAAGGTGCCGCCCCGTTGTGCCGTGCCTTCCTGAATGGATTTGAAGATGGTGAGCTGCAAATCCAAATCATCACCAAAGGAGGCCTGGGCAACCTTTGCGAGAGCAGGGAGTTCGTCCTGCGGCAGATAAAGAACAATATGTTTCACGTGCGCGACCAGGGTTTCGCGAGGTTCGGAATACTTCGCAATGAAGCCTATGAGGAACTTTGCGGAATCCGGTGACTGCACTGCGATTGAAACGTCGGCAATGGCACGTGCATCCGCTTCGCTCAGGCTGCCGGCGGAGAGTTGAGTGTAGCTTTTGGTGTCGCGGAGCTGGTTGCGGAGCGCCATGCGAGTGGCATGGCGGAGCTGGTCGTCATCCGCAGGAATGCGGGTAAGTTCATCCAGCAAGGGCCGGATATTTTCAAATTGCGGATGGCGGCCGAAGGCATCGGCAGCGGCGCGTTGAACAAAACCATCTGTGTCGTGCAACCCGGCGAGCAGCAATTGGCGCTGTTCCGCGGTAAGAGAAGTCACTTCGGACAAAACGTGCATGGTGTGAGTGCGCACACCGCGATCTGAATCTTTGGCGGCAGCAGTGAGGATTTTTTCATCCAGTCCACCGAGACGTTGCAAAACCCAAAGGCCATGGATTTTTTGGAAGGAATTGGCCTTTTTGTCGCGCATCATTCTGGCGACCGGCTTGACGGCTGGCTGGCCGATACGATCGACGAGTTGATTCATCGCCAGCATGCGCGTAGTGATGTTGGGGTGGCCAATGGCGGCGATGAGTTCCTTCGTGGAGGCTTTGACGAGATTTAACTGCTCAGGTGAGGTGGGTTTGATGTTGGCGGACTCGTTTGATGAAACACCCTTGCCGGTATACACAATGCGCCAAATTCGGCCGCGTTCGCGGTCACGACCCGGGTGGTCGAGTGGCACTTCATAATGACCGATAATGCGGTTGTAAAAATCGGCGACGTAAATCGCACCGTCAGGCCCGAGTTGAAGGTCAACCGGACGGAACCAGGGGTCATCGCAAGTCATGAAATCGGGCTCTGGCTTGCCCGGGCGGCTCGAGCCATGCGCAGTATAGGAATCGCGATTGATCCGGGAGGTCATGACGTTGCCGATGAAAGTGGTGGCTTGATATTCGGCGGGAAAATTGGTGGTGGCATAATAGACCATGCCGGCGATGGCGGTCGAGCCGTGGAAGTATGGAACAACTTCGGGACCGAAACCGAGACCATCGTTCGGCTTGCCGAAGCTGGGATAATAAGCGCCGCGCAGGAGTATATACACTGGTTTGCTATGACAATCGGCGGACCAAAGATCGCCGAGAGGATCGAACATCAGGCCAAAAGGGTTCACCTGGCCCCAGCTATGTTGCTCCACGTGAGAGCCATCCGGCTTGAAGCGATAACAATTGCCGGAATTCATCGTGATGGTGCTGCCATCCTTGGCCGTAAGGGTGGTGGTGTTGTGGTAGCCGTGGTCGGCGTAAATCCAGCCATCGTAGCCGCGCCGGAAAGCGCTGGTCAGGCCGTGGGTGTCTCGATCAAAGCCATAGGTGCCCATGATGATGTCGCGCGTATCAGCATGGCCGTCGTGATTGGTGTCCTGCAGGGAATAAACGTAAGGAATGCTGAACGCGATTACGCCATCCTTATAGGGATAGAGGCCGATGGGTATGTTCAGGTTAGTGGCGAAAGTGCTGACATTTGTCGCCCAGCCGTTTGGTTGGAAGCCGGAAATGACTTTGATGGCGTCGCGGCCGAAAGCATTGGTTGGGGCGGGGAAAGGATATTCGCGCGATTGAGTAATCCAGAGGCGGCCCTGGGCATCGAAGGCCATGTTCATGGGCTTGCCAATGGCCGGTTCGGAGGCGACGAGCTGGATTTCAAAGCCGGGCGGCAGATGAAACGACTTCTGTTCCAGCTCAGGCGTCAGCGGATCGGTCTTGCGGATGATGTCATCCAAAGCGCCGTTGCCCTGGGCCAGGAGAGTGGTGGAGGGAAGAAGACCCAGCGAAACAACACAAGCCAGGCGTAACGCCGTTAGCGATTTTAAGTTCATGCTTAGATGACAATTTATGACTGAATACTCAGACGGGAGAAAGGAAAAGTTCTTCAATGCAAGGATGATTGACAGAACAGGTTGCGCTTCCTGAATGGTGAGTATCCTTGGTAATTAAACTAAGTTTAATTACAGAAATCTTATTAAGGGATAAGCGGTTATCGTTTAATAAAAAATAACTAATTAAGCAAATATTAATAAGCGACGCGGAGAGATAAAAGCGCTCAAGTTACTGCGCATAAACAATTTAAGAAATATTCACCTCAATTTTTAACGAAAATCGCCTTGCTCCAGATCCAGTTTGTAGATGTTTCCCTCGTAGCCGACGATAAAGAGCTCTCCTTTGGCATCGCGACCGAAGGAGGCAATGCCTTGAGGTGACATGCCAAGCTGGCGGATTTCCTTCAGCTCGCCTTTTTCCTGGGTCAATCCCCAAATGCGGTGGGAGTTGAAGTCGCCAAAAATGTAAACACCGTAAAATGAGGAACGCCTGTTCCCGCGATACACATAGCCGCCCGTGACGGAGGCGCCATAGTTGCGTTGGTAACAAAATACCGGTTGCTGGTAGCTGGCTCCCTCCTTGCCATAGTGGGTGGAGAATTTCTGAGTGCCTTCGTAAACATTCCAGCCGTAATTTCCGCCGCAATGGACGAGGTCTACTTCCTCCACGCGATCCTGGCCCACGTCGCCAAGCCACAAATCGCCAGTCTTGGAATCGAAGGTGAACCGCCACGGTTCACGGAAGCCATAGGCCCAAATTTCCGGCTGTGCGCCTTCCTGCTTAAGAAACGGATTATCGCGTGGAATGGCGTAGAGCTTGTCGCCGGTGCAATGATCCACATCGAGGCGCAACATTTTTCCGAGGAGTTGACCGAGGTCCTGGGCATGACCTTGCGGGTCGCCTTGCGGACCGGTATCGCCCATGCCGATATAGAGGAAACCATCAGGACCGAATTCAATGCCGCCGCCGGAATGGACATCGGTTGAGCAGGGAATTTTTATGAGACGGCGAGACGCCTGACCGGAATCCTTTTTAAAACTGGCATCGGCCTGTCGCTCGATGACGACGGATGAGATGCGGCCGTTTTCCTGGATTTGGTGTTGGAGATAGTATTTACGGTTGTGGCGGAAACCCGGATGAAAGGCGAGGCCGAGCAAGCCCGTGGCTTCGCCCGGGCGGATTTCCTCATGCAGATCGGCGAAGAGAGTTTTGGTTTCGGTGGTGCCATTCTTCTCAAGCAGCCAGATGCGACCTTTTTTGTGCTCAAGGATTAAGAATCCATTTTTCAGTCCCGGAACTTGTCCGAACCAGCAGGGGTGATCAAACTTGTGCTGTTCCGATTGAAAAGGGATGATGCCGATGGGTTGTTTGATGGCAGGAATGGAACTTGGGGCTCCGCTGGCAGCCATATCTTGGGAAACCAGTTTCAATGAGGAAAGATAGTCGATTAAATCGGTAAATTCCTCCAATGACATTGAAGATTGCAGGCCTTCAGGCATGAGAGAGACGTTGCTGGTGCGTTGGCCCTGGATGTCCCGCTTGTCGATGCGCGAAACTTTTTTCTCCGGTCCCATGAGATCCATCCAGGCACTTCCGTCTTCCCTGACGACCCCTTGAAATTCTTCGCCGGATTTGGTTTCGACGATGGTGGTCGTGTATCCCACGGCGATGGTGGAGGACGGTTCCAGCACGGCTTGCATCAATTCAGTGCGGGAGAATTTGTTGCCCACCGAAGCCAGGTCCGGCCCGACATTGCTGCTCGATCCATCAATGGTGTGACATTTGGTGCAAGCGACCCGAGTATCTGCAAAAAGTTTCCTGCCGAGTTGGGGATTCCCGTGATGATCGAGGGCAAAGCGGCGATATTCCTCCTTATCCTTCGCTGGAGCAGCGTTGGGGTCAGCATGGCCGGTCACCTGGCCGAGAAAAAGAAGAGCGAAAACGTGAGTGGAAAGACTTCTCCAGTTTGGAAAAAAAATTCCTTTGTGGCTGAGTTGAGAACTGGGATGCGGAAAATCGGAACTCATATTGCGGTGCGTAAAGATTGATCAATGGCTATGTGACGTGAAGCTTAGGAATGGTATTCATGGGCTGTCAACATTGCTGGGGAAGCCTGAAGTGGCCACAGTGGGTGAAAGTCAGCAACTTTATGAATTGAGCGGGGATGTAAGGGCATAGTTGCTGCTCTCGATCCTGGAGTAAGCTGTAGAAACGCAGGCAGAGTGCGCTTTTTACTCGGGTGGTGTCCCAATTATGAACAAAACTGAAACTCCAATGAAGTCGGATGGGCCATCACGGATGAAGCGGTTGCTTCGCTGGATGGGCACGCGGTCGACCTTGCAATGGGGCGTGGTGCTTTTGGTCGGTTTCATCGCGTTGGTGGCTCTTCTTTACTGTGAGGAAAATGGGCGGGGAAAATGGGCGTGGGAACGGTACAAGCGTGAGATGGCAGTGCAGGGGAAGGTGCTCGATTGGGCGGCTCATGTTCCACCACCAGTGCCAGTGGATGAAAATGTTTTCGCGGCCCCGAACATGAGCGAGTGGTTCGTCAAGAGGAATGGGAGCGCGAGCATGCCGTTGAGTCTGAGCGGAATGTCCAATTTCAACCAGGATGAGTATGGCAACACGATGGCGGAGATAACGGTCTTGGCACCCGATTCGGAAATTGCGAGCGGGGAGGCGGATTTGGTGCTGGCCTATCACCCACCGCTTTTGGCTTTTGCCTTGTCTGGAACGAATGCTCCGAATGTGGCGCAGACCACGAACCAAATCATTCCATTGATCGTCATGGATGAGGTTCCATTATCTGATGCGATAAAGAATCTCGCCAAAGAGGCGAAAATAAACTACACGCTTGATCCCAAAGCGGAGGCTGAACGCAACGCAGATGGGAGTTGGCTGTTGGACTCGAAAGTTTCATTGAGATGGACGAACCTCACCGGGAGCGTGGCGCTGGAGGCTGTTTTGGCGAATTACAATCTTCAATTGGTCGAAGACCCCAAAACGCTTAGAGCTCGAATCTTCAGCAAAGACATGAAACCTGCCGTGGGGCTGGATGTGCGTGAACGGTTGAAGAAAATCGCCTTGGCGGCAATTGAAACAGATACCAATGCTGCTACCGGGCCGAGTTTGACCGCAGCCCTCATGTTCACGTTGCATAAGAACCCGGTGAGACATGGCAAGCCAGTGCGCATTATTATTAAAGCCGAAAAAGTTCCCCCCACCGACGAGATAGTGGCGTTCTTTCCAGGTAATCTGCGTGCTTCAGGCGCGAACTTCCAGAGCAATCCGCGGGTGAAGTCGACGGGGAGTAACACATTCAAGGTATGGATGAGTCCGGGGAATCATGTGACCGCGGCTGATTACCTGGCATGGAGCGATCAGTTTGAGCCTGAGTTCGAGATCATTCGAGAAGGGTTCAAGCGGCCTTATGCCAGGATGTCTGGTTCCTATGAAGACCCGAATGCGATGCCGATGCTGAACTTTGTGACGGTGCGAGTGTTGGCCCACACCTTGTCGCAACGGGCGCAGTGCTATTTGTTGCAGGGGGAGCCAGACAAGGCATTGCATGAACTGACGATGATGCACGATCTTTGCCGCATGTTGGAAGGCCGGCCAAAGAACACGGCGGTGACACTGGTGGCGGCGATGATCAATGTGGCCGTGAGGGGAATTTACGTGAGCGTCGTCGCCGACGGATTGCGGCTGCAATCGTGGCGTGAGCCGCAACTAGTCGTGCTTCAAGAACAACTTAATGACGTTGATTTGTTGTCCTGCCTGAAGGGAGGGCTTGAGACCTGGCGGGTGGTTGATTGTCAGACGCTGGAAAACCTCACACCTGAAGAATTTGACAGGATGTATAAATTTCCTTCACCCGCAAGCGCCACTAGCTGGCAGGATAGGTTCAAGGATCCTGTCTTTTTATTTCTAACCTTTATACCGCGTGGCTGGAGATATCAGAACATGATCAACATTGGGAAAATGGACGGCAAAGCCATCGAAAAAATAGATCTGACAAACCGTCTGGTTCTGGCGGGACAGACAGATGCCTTATTCAATGAATGGGAGCTGGCCAGGAGCCGGCCATCACCTCAAACATTGATGGCGGCTCAGATAGTTCCGAGCTATGGCAGAGCCTTTCACGTGGCTGCTCGAAATCAAACGCTGGTGAACGAAGCGCAGATTGTTTGCGCGTTGGAGCGTTACTATCTCCTGCATGGATGTTATCCAGAGACACTGGAGGCGCTGGTGCCGCAATTTCTTCAGGTGATTCCGCATGATATTGTCGGTGGAGCGCCGCTCAAGTATCGCATGGAGAAAGGCCGGTTCGCGCTCTATTCCATTGGTTGGAATGAAAAGGATGATGGGGGTGCTGTTGCGTTGAACAAAGAAGGCAATACGGATTTGGAAAATGGGGATTGGGTCTGGGCTTACCGTGGGAAATTGGCTTATTAGACGCTTCCAAGTCAGAACGGACAGATTTTATTTCTGGTTCACGGGGGCTTAGTCTTGAGGCATTCCAACCTCAAGAGTCGAAAATGTAAGGGCATAGTTGCTGCTCCTGATCCTGGAGTAAGCTGTAGAAACGCAGGCAGAGTGAGTTTTTGACCCAGGCGGTGTCCCAATTATGAGCAAATCTGAATCTCCAGTGCAGACGAATGAACCGTCTCGAATAAGACGGCTGATGCGGTGGATGTGGCATTGGTCGCTGGCGCAGTGGGGTATGGCCGTGCTGGCTGGATTAATTGTGTTGGTCGCCCTTTTTTATTGCGAAGAAGATTGGCGGGGAAAGCAAGCTTGGGACAATTATAAAAGTGAAATGAGAGCGCAGGGCAAGGCACTCGATTGGGCCACTTTTATTCCTTCGCCGGTTCCGGTGGACGAAAACGTTTTTGGCGCGCCAAACATGAGTCCCTGGTTTGTGAAAAGTGGTGGAACCATTGGCGTGCCGATGGGCATGACAGCAGGTCTCTCCGGCTTATATCAGGGTGGAGGGAGCAATGCGATGGCCGAAATCACCATTGTGCCGCCGAATGCCGTGGTTGCTGCTGGAGAGGCTGACTTGGTGTTGAGTTATAATCCGCCAGTGCTGGCGATGGCGGAGACCAACGTGGCAAGTGTGGCTGGATCGTCGAATTCCATTATTCCACTCATTGTCATGAACGAGGTTCGATTATCGGACGCGATCACAAATATTGCACATGCAGCCGGAGTAAAATACCTGCTGGACTCCAAAGTAGTTTACGAACGGAATGCTGATGGGAGCTTGTTCCTCGATGCGCCCGTTTCCTTAAGATGGACGAACGTCACCGGGCATCAGGCGTTGCAGGAGTTGCTGAAAAATTACAATCTTCGATTGGTTGAGGACTCCAAAACGGGCGTGGCACGCATCACGAAAAAGGATTTGGCCCCTTCTGCCGAGCCGGAGGTCCGTGAAAGGTTAAAAAAAGTTTTCCAGGATTGGGTTGAGGCTGATACCAACGCTCCATCCGGTCCGAGTTTGGTGGCACCTCAAGGATACACGATTTATTCACGGGCAGTGCAGGGTCCCAAGCCGGTGCGGATCGTGGTGAAGGCGGAGGAGGTCCCAAGGAGTGATGAAATCGCAGGATTCTTTCCCGGCAACCAGCGCATGTACGGTTCAAGATTTCTTAGCAGACCGCAGGCGAAATTGATCGGGAGCAACGTGTTCAGGGTATCGTTGAATCCTCCGACGCACGTGGGCGCGGCCGACTATCTGGCGTGGAGCGATCAGTTTGAGCCTGAATTTGCAACGATGAGGGAAGGATTGAAGCGGCCTTACGCTCAAATGGTGGGCTCTTATGAGATTCCAAATGCCATGCCGATTCCAAATTTTGTTGCGGTAAGAGTGGTGCCGCAAACACTGGCACAAAGGGCGCAGTGTTACTTGTTATTGGGACAACCAGAGAAGGCGTTGGAGGAACTGACGATGATGAATGATCTCTGTCGTATGCTGGAAGGCCGGCCCATGAACAAGGCGATGACACTGGCGGCGGCGATGATCAATGTGGCCGTGCGGGGAATCTACGTGGGGGTGGTTGCGGACGGGTTGCGTTTGCAGGCGTGGCAAGAACCGCAACTGGCCGTCTTGCAGCAACAGCTTGGGGAAATCGATTTGCTGCCCTATTTGGCGGCTGGATTCGAGACTGCGCGGGTGGCTTCTTGTTATACTTTGGAACACACCTCACCCGAACAGTATGACAAGGTGTACAGGCCTTTCCCCAGCAGCTCTACCACCTTTAGGGACAAACTCAAAGATCCCATGTTCGTGTTTCTGAGTTTCGCGCCGCGTGGTTGGGTATATCAGAACATGGTCAACATGGGGAGGATGAACCTATCGATGCTGGATGGGCTGGATTTAACCAATCACCTCGTGCTGCCCCGAGCGGCTGAAAGCTCATTCAGAAAAATTGAAAGTTCCATGGGCAAGCGTTGGCCGGAAACAATTTTGGCGGCCCAGGTAATCCCAAATTTTAAAATAGGCATTCAAGTGCTCGCCCGAAATCAAACGCTCGTAAATGAGGCGCTGGTCGTATGTGCGTTGGAACGTTACCATTTTGTTCATGGGCAATACCCAGAAAACCTGGAATCGCTCGTGCCGAAATTCATGGAAAAGTTGCCCCATGATATCGTTGGCGGACAGCCATTGAAATATCGAGCGGAGAAAGGCCAATTCAAGCTCTACTCTATTGGTTGGAATGAGAAGGATGATGGCGGTGTTGCCGGGTCGAAGAAGGACGGTGCAGTGGATTTGGAAGCCGACGATTGGGTTTGGCCTTATCGAGAGAAGCTTGGATTGTAAATCAGGCTGGAGATTGTGGGTGAGTGATTGAGGGCGAAAAGGTTTCCATCGAAGCTGGTGTGAGCGGAAGTCCCTTTTTCAGATCGCAACGGATTTCGTAGGCGGTTTCGGCGTCGGTGAGGATGGCGGTATCCACGGTTTGAACAAAAAGCATTTCGCGGTTGTGATCGCAGCGTTGCAGCGGGCCTTTGAATGGGACGGTAATTTGGGAATGGCCAAGGGGCGTGGTTTGAACTGCGCTGGCGCCGAGGGATGCGGCAGTGTTCGCGAATGCCAGAATAATATTTTGCTCAAAGGCGCGCGTAGTGCAGAGCGCATCGACGAACAGGGCTTCGGAATCAGGATTGTGCCGCTGGCCGACGCCGGCATCCTCGTAGGACCAGTAGCTGGGACAAAATACAATCTGCGCACCTTGCATGATCATGGCGCGGAATAATTCGGGAAAGGCCAGATCCCAGCAGATGGCGAGGCCAATTTTGCCGAAACGGGTGGAGCAAACAATCGCCTGACGTCCCGGTTGCAAGTAGCGACGCTCGGTGAGCCAGAGGTTGATCTTCCGGTATTGGCCCAGGATTTTGCCTGAACGATCGATGTAATAAGTTGTGTTATAGAGACCATTATCATCCACCTCGATGATGGAGCCGGGGACGATATCGATGCCAAATTTTACGGCCAGTTCTTGAAAGCGTTTGACGTAACGTTGATCGAAGTCGGCCAAGTCGATGCGGCCCGGCAACGGACCTGTAAGAAAGTCTTCGGGGAAGACGATGACCTGAGCGCCCTGTGTGCAGGCCTCCTGGATGAAGCGTTCCGCTTTCGCCAGGTTCTTTTCAGGAGCGAACTGCTCAATTTCAAATTGGACGACGGCAATATTGAGGTGCATGTGATGCCATGATGTTGCTTCAAAAACAGAATTGACATTGGTTTAAAAGTGTATTAATACACTAATACACACGTTGCAATTTACCGACAAAGAACATGGCGCAAATTCACATCACATCCAATGACGGCGTGCTCATCTATATTCAGATTAGCAATCTTGTAAAGCATCTGATCGCCCCGGGGTGGCTGGCAGGGGGCGAGGATTCCCTCTTTGCTGAAGCCTCGCACTTCATGGGGCTCTCCACAAGGTGATTTTGCTGTCGCGCGCGCTACGAAACCATGCAATTCCAATCACAAAAATGAAATTCCCCTCGCCATCGTCCGCTGAGTCCGTGGTGGCCATCACCGACTTGTCCCGTCATTTTGGCGCCAAAACCGCCCTGGACAATGTGTCACTCTATGTTCCGAAGGGCGGCGTCTTTGGACTCGTAGGTGAAAACGGTGCCGGCAAAACCACGCTCATCAAACATATTCTCGGCTTGCTGCGGGCGGAGGCCGGCACGGTGCGGGTTTTTGATCGCGACCCGGTGACTGACCCGGTCGGCGTTCTTGGCCACATTGGCTACCTTTCTGAGCAACCGGATCTTCCCGGCTGGATGCGCGTCGAGGAGTTGTTGCGTTATACGAAGGCATTCTATCCCCAGTGGGACGAGGCTTATGCCCAAAACCTGCTGCGCCAGTTCGGCTTGAACCCGGCGCAGCGGTTGAGCACGCTTTCCAAAGGTCAGATGGCCAAGGCCGGTTTGCTTGCGGCCCAGGCGCATCGCCCGGACCTGTTGCTCCTGGACGAGCCAAGTTCCGGCCTGGATCCCCTGGTGCGCCGCGATATTTTAGAGGCGGTTATCCGCACGGTTGCCGATGAAGGGCGGACGGTGTTCTTTTCGTCCCATTTGCTTGAGGAAATCGAGCGCGTGTCCGACCACATCGCCATGCTGCATCAGGGAAAGCTGGTGCTGTTCGGTTCGCTCGACGAAATCAAAGCGCAGCATCGCCGGTTCACCCTTCATTTTGAAAACGCCCAGGAGACCGCGCCAGTCATCGCCGGCGCGTTGAACGTGAGTGGCAAGGGGAAGGAATGGAGTGTGATGTGCAACGGCGCGCGCCAGGCATTGCCGGCTCTCGCCGCAAAACTTGGCGCGCGGATCGTTGACGAACAGGCAGCATCGCTCAACGAAATATTCGTGGCCCATGCCGGGGCAGTGAACCCGACCCAACCATGAATTCACCCATTGCAGCCCTGGTGTGGGAAATTTGGCAACGGAGTCGTCGCTCCGCATGGGTCGCCATTGGATGCGTTTCCGCGTGCGCGCTCATCAATCTGCTGATTCTGGATAGGCTGGGTCTGACCGAATCAAGCCGGGCGCAGTTTTCTCCTTTCTTTGGATTGCTGATGGTGATGTCCTTTCTGTTCCTGATGGGGATTTTCAATTATACCGAATTCAATTCGACAAAGGATTGGAACGGATTTCCCTATCGTCTATTTGCGCTGCCCGTCCGAACCTGGCAATTGGTGGCGCTGCCCATGCTCCTCGGCGTGGCATCGGTGGAGGTGGTTTACCTCGCCTGGATAAAACTCGTTTGGACTCACCAGCAAATTCTCATGCCAGAATGGCTTGCGGTCATACTCGGTGCGTACGTGGTTTTTTATCAAACGGCACTTTGGAGCCTGGCGGGGTTCCGGATCATGCGAATTGTTGCTCTCAGTTTCGGAGGCGTGAGCAGCATCGTGGTTGCTTGTCTGCCTTTTTTCGCCAGGGACAATCCTTCCCCGTGGTTTTTGGAAAGACGTTTAAGCGCGCTCGTGGTTGGGATGGCAGTCGTCGCATTCATGATCGCCTGGGCCACGGTGGCCAGGCAAAGGTGCGGTGGCGGGCACCGACGGAGTTGGATCAAAATACTTTTGAATCGCATCGCGGACACCTTGCCGAGACGCAGAAAGGATTTCGCTTCCCCGGCTGCGGCCCAGTTTTGGTTCGAATGGCGGCGTGCCGGTTGGTTGCTGCCAGTCTGCACCGGTTTTGTAATCGTCGCAATTTTCGCCCCCGTCGCCTGGCTCAATCGCCACGATCCTCGAGATACGAACGACATACTGCACCAACTTTTCAACATGCCCTTCATTCTGGCATTCGTTATTGGCAAAGGCTTCATCAAATGTGAGTTCTGGTCCACGAATTTTTCGTTCCCGCAATTTTTGGCGATTCGGCCTCTACCCGCCAGCGAATTTGTCGCCGCCAAAATGAAAGTGGCTGCTCTCAGTGTCGCGATTACCTGGCTGCTTGTCCTCGCGTTTCTTTGGTTCTGGCTTTCGTACTGGGCGGACACCACGCGCCTGACGCCAGGCCTGGCCAAGTTCCGTATGTCCTACCCGCATTCCTGGCAAATGATCGCGGTTTTATCTTTCGTCGGCATCATGGTTCTCACCTGGAGATGCCTGGTGTCAGGGTTATGGGTGGGGCTGTTAGGAAACCGTGCTTACTATTTCGGCTCCGCCGCGTTGCAGGTGATCGTACTGGCGCTGGTGCTTCTGGCCTCTGCCATCTGGTCGGATGCGCTAGATCGAGAAATTGAAAGTCGTCCCGACCTGGTGATAGCCGTGGTGCTTCGCGCGATCAATTGGCTCCTCGTTTTCATGGTGGTTGGCAAGCTCTGGTTCGCGGTCTTTTCCTGGAACAAAGTTTCTCCCGGCCACACACGGCAATACCTGTTCATCTGGTTTGGCGCTACGCTCTGTTTCCTCACCCTGGCGATTCTGGCACGCCCATCATTTGATGTTCATCGTCTCGCACATCTTTTCCTGCTCGCCGCATTTTTGGTTTTTCCACTGGCGCGCCTGGGGCTTGCGCCCGGGGCGCTCGCGAAAAACCGGCATCTGTAACCTTCACCCGCTTATGAATAAAACCCTGACGATTCCGGCGATGGTTCTCAGCGTCATCGCAATTTGTCTGGCGCTGGATCCGGGGAGCTTCGCGTTTAAAAACGTGGACGTTGGGGGACATCAGCTGCGCATGTTCATCTCGGGCCATGGCAGTCCCGCAGTGGTATTTGAAGCCGGCGGAAGCACCGCAGCCGGTGGGTCGCTCGAAGCCTGGGAACGGGTTCAACCAGCGGTGAGCAAGCTCACGACGACGGTTTCCTATGACCGCGCGGGCATTGGCTGGTCCGCACCGGGTCCCAAGCCGCGCGATGCCCGACAAGTCGCCCGCGAACTCCATACCGCGCTTCGGAACGCACATGTGCCGCCGCCTTACATTCTCGTGGGACATTCCTTCGGCGGTCCGCTCAATCGTGTTTTTGCCGACATGTATCCCGAAGAGGTCGTGGGCATGGTATTGGCAGACCCAACCCAGGAAGAGTTCATGGCTTGGATGCAGGCCCGCGATCCCAACCATGCCGAAGGGCACGATGAAGCATGGAAAGATTTCCGGACCAGTCTGGTTCAGGCGCACGAGAGCCGGGTGCCGGCAGGTATTCCGGTTGTCCTGATCACCGGAATGCGGATACCGGTTTTTTACAGTTTAATGACCGAAAAAGAAAAGCAGGAATACACAACAGTCCATCAGGCATGGCTGAAGTTCCATACGGAGTGGATTGGAAAGTTGCCCCATGGGCAACACATTATAACGAAGAAAAGCGAACATGGCATCCCGTTTGAAGAACCAAAGCTGGTCATCAACAGCATTCGGCAGATCGTTGAACAAAGCAGGAGTCGTCGTGAACCGACAGTGACACGACAACAACCATAGTGGCTGGGAAAGGCAATTGGTTGCAGAGAAGTTCTGAAACCAAATTCCCTCGCTCAGCAAACTGTGCAAACAAGGGCTTAGGCCTTTTTGAATGATGGCGGAGGATGATGGCGGCCGCGACGGAATTTGTGGGGTTGCTTGATGCTTTCCACGACGGGGATGAAATCGGTTTCGAGTTCGTTGTGCCGCACAGCCTTTGGATTCGTGCGGCGTCCGTGGGCTGAGCTTTCGCCCCTAAGCATCATTTTGATGGCCTGGGTGATCTTGCGTTGTTCCGCCTCCCGTGACGATGCGAGTCTAAATTTTTTTGCCATAAGATCTACTCTCCTATTTCTGTACTAAGCCAGATGTGAGAGGGATGCAAGGGTGGCTTTGTGGCAAAGGTTGTTACGTGCAGCGTGTTGCGTTTGGTGAAGGCCTTGGTTCCTCTGCAATTCTCGAGACGTTTGATCGGTTATGGAGTTGCTGAACCGAGTTGGACGCTGCTGCCTTACCGAACATTAACCTCGATGGTTGCGGGTGCAGCCTGGCCGGGTTTGAGGAAGGGGAAGCCGGACCGAGAGCTGCCGCCCTCAACCCAATTATAAGAGCTGCCGCCCTCAACCCAAATGTTGTAAGAGACGGAACTCATTTCGTCGAAGGTGAAGTTGCCTTGCTCGTCGGTGAGGGTGGTTAGCTGAGGGTATTTTGCCTCCTTAGCAAAGGCGTGGACCCGGGCATGGATGAGAGGACGTTTTGAGCCGATCTCGATGACGCGGCCGGAGAGTTTCAGGCCAGGCTGAAGCGTGATAATGATTGGGAGTTTGTTGAAATCGACCTTCACTTGTTCTGCCATAAATCCGGGGCTGTGTACCTCGAGGGAATATTCGCCCTGGGTGGGACTGCAGTCTTCAGCAGTGAAGCGGCCATTTTCGTCGGTGAAGATGGGTCCTCCACCGAAGCCGGAGCCTTCGCAGTGAAAGTAGGTCACAACGGACGCGCCGGCAACTGGTTCGCCAGAATTGGATAATATTTGGCCAGGGAGGGGTACGCCATTTTTCAATTGGAGGTCTATGTGGTAATCCGGGTTTTCCTCGGTGAGAAGGATGTGTTCGCTGACGGCAAAATTATTTTTGCGCCAGGTCAGGATTTGATAGGTGCCTCCCAGAGGAAGTGGTGTGGCCACGAATTTGCGAGGGCCACTTGAGAAACCGTCCGGTAGAGGAATGGCAGGTAACCCTGAAGACCTGAGCGGGGAGGGCTTCACTTCCTTGACCGAAAACATCACATCGCTGGCAAGCGAGTTGTCCGGGTTGCGTGTTTGGGCGTACATGGCTCCAGCAGGGATAACGTTGACATTGGTGACAAGCGGACCGGGGAGGTCATCAACATGAATGTTCCAAAAACGATCGAACCAATATCCAACCATGTGACCGGGCTGGAGGTAGAACTCATGTCCCACCGGGCTGTCAAATTGGACTTCACCGTTTTGGATTTCGATTTCTTTTCGTGCGGAGCTGTTCGGTGTGCGCAACGGAAGGTCCAAGAAGACAGTGCCCTTGGGGGAAATGTTTTGCTGGCTTTGGAATCGAACGATCACCTTGCGCGTTTTGGGCGGGGTGGCAGGGGTTTCCAAAACGATGGAGACATCGGTGTTTGAGCTGTCGCGAGGATAAAATTCAGCGCGGGCGTTCTCGTTGTAGCCCCCGAAACTGCTACTGAAGTCCAAATCGCCAGCGGAGTAATTGGTGAGTTCGAAATAACCGACGCCGTCTTTGATATCGAGGGGGACGGAATCTCCATAGGAGCCTAGGTTCAGGCCATTGATGGTATAAACGACGCTATAGTGCAAGTCAGGTTTGCTGCGGGATTTGGAAAGAGCGGACAAATCGCCGGTGACTTTGCCGTGCAGCACCGTGGGGGGAGTCAGCGAGACCTGGAGATTGGTTTGGCCGGCGGTCACTTTGGAAATAACGGCCTGGCGGTAACCGTCGGCCTGGATCAGAAGTTCGTAGCGGCCCTGACGCGGGAGTTGAGCGAGTTGGAATTTGCCTTCAGCATCCGTGGTGGCCAACGGGGAACTCGGTTCCCAGGGGGTGACGCTGTGGACGGAAAGAGCATTGTCGCTGTGCAGCACATAAATGGAGGCACCAGCGAGAGGTTTGCTCGTGGATTTTTCAAGGACGGTGCCCGCAATCGCGAGTGCGGGGCGCGTGGAGATTTCCAAAACCTGATTGGGGGTCAAGGTGTCGACTTCTTTTTCGACTGTTTCATAACCTTCCTTTTGCACACGAGCCACCAGAAGCAGCGTGCCGCAATGTTCGAGCACGGCGTTGCCTCGAGAGTCTGTTTTGATGTGAATGGGATTGCTGATATTCCCGTCGGCTCTGGAAGGGAGATAGAAAGCGGCGGCGATGTCGGCGTCAGGGATCGGGTTGCGAGAGTCGGCATCGGTCAGATGGATCGTTATTGGAAAACCTCGGTCGAGGACCAGTTCCAATCCTTCCACGCGATTGCTGGAGCGGGTGTTGATCGGTCCTATACGCCCGGGTGCATACCCTTCAGCGCAGGCGGAGAAGAAGAGAGTGCCGCGTGGGAGGGAATTGGTGCAGAGGCCATTCGGGGCAATATAAATAATGGAACTGGACTTCTGTGACCGGTTAATAAGTGTAAAATTCGCGGAGCGTTCAGCGGGGAGAGGTGATCCATCGGCGGTTTTAACAGTGGCCTGAAATGGAATTTTTAACTCGTCACGGATGGAATCCTGGAACGTCTGGCCGAGGTCCTGCATGCTTTTTTCGATGCGCGCGATGCGTTCCTGGGGAGAAAGCAATTTGGCAGCGGCGTGAACGGTCCATTGAGTGCCAAGGGCGGAAAGAATCAACAGGGCGCTGCCGAGTAGGAGGGAACCAAATAGCGCAGTCCAAGTTAAACGCATTGAAGGACGGTAGCCGGGAATGAGGAGGCGTTGAATGCGGTCCTTGAGGCTCGAAGGGTTTTGGTCAGCGGCAAAGGCCAGAGCCGTTTTAGGCGTAAGGAGGCGCTGTTCCGCGACGTGAGCCAAGGCATGGGCATAGGCGGCGCGGTCGGGCACGAGATTGATGGCCAGGGCGTCGCAGCACGCTTCTCGTTCGATTCGCATTTGACGGCTGATCCACCAGACGGCGGGATTGAAAAAAAGAATGGCTTCGATGAGCAACTGGCAGAGATTGGCGAGATAATCGTCGCGGCGAACGTGGCCAGTTCGTGAGGATGATGAGCTGGAGTTGGTTTGTGGGAGCGTCGTCAGAAGCGAGAGAGGGAAAATCAAAGTGGGCACGAGGATGCCCTAACTGCCGGGGAAGTGAGTTGTTCCGAGGCAACGATGCCAATGCGGCGAAGGATGTTGAGTTGCTTGCGAGCCTGTTCGACCAGCGCAAGGATCGCAGGATCAGCCAGTGGTTGAGTGCGGCGGCGGAAGGATTCAGCGCAGGCGACCTGGACCGCGGCGCGAAGGAGCATGAATGAGGCGCCGGTGAGCCAGAGCAGGGCGAGCCAGGGAATCCAGTTGATGGGTGGGTGATATGGGCTGGTGGCCGACAGTGAGGGAGCGGAGGCGGTTGCTGCAGGCGCGGGGATCAGACTGGGGGCGGCGGGTTGAGTTTGAGATTTGAGTGCGGGAGTGAGGGCGGCGGAGGTCATGACCGTGGAAGTCTTTGGATTGAGCACGGACCAGGAAATAAGGCCACCAAATAAAATTCCGAGCAGTGCGATCAGGCAGAGCCGGTAGCGCAGAAAAGGATTGGAACTGCGGCGCAACAATAGTGCCAACGGTAGAGCTAATAGTGCGCCGATCCATAAAGTGTGCAGGAGTGCCTTGACCAGATAAATCCAGGCGGGTGAGGCAAGAATCTGCAGCAGTGAATTCATGAACGCTTCTTCCTTTTGGGCTGGTTGGAGGACTGCTCTTTTTCGTGGGTGGCGATGAGTTGCTTGATTTCGTCCATTTCGCCCGGGCTGACTTCGTTTTCCTGCAGGAGATGTTGCAGGGCGGAGACGCGGCTGCCGCCGAAGAGATGCCGCACGAGTTCCTTCAGGAGCGGACCGGCAACCTGTTCGCGGGAGATGGCGGCGGCGTAGATGTGGGTGTTGCCCTGGGCGGTATGGGAGACGAGACCTTTTTTCTCCATCACCTGCATGACGGTGAGAATGGTGGTGTAAGCGCGGGTCTTGCCATCGGACATGGCATCGAGGACATCGCGCACGGTGGAGGGGCCGCACTGCCAGAGGACAGAGAGGACCTGCATTTCGAGTTTGGACGGTTCGCGTTTGATCATAGGAACACCTACTATTGATATAGTAGATACTACTATGAGTATAGTAGAGTCAAATAAAATGTTTTGGTTGTGCAATTCAGAAGTCGCGGGTTGGAGGTGGAGCAGAGGGATTACGATAATAAATGGCTTCCATCATTCCCCATGGCGGAAGAGTAAGTGGCGCTGTAATATATGGAATTCTGAAGCATGCAGACTAAAGAGAATTATATGGAAACCACCTCCACCCTGACGCCGTTGTGGAAAGGCGATTGTGTGGACTTTGCGCGCAGCAAGGTTCCTTTCAAAGTCACTGATATTCAAACGGATGAGCACCAACGATTCTGCCGGGCTTTGACCGCATCGTACGAATACCGTTTTGAAATTGAGGATGAAACGACCGGAAAGTTTATCCCGGTAAGGCCGGAATAACTGTCGAAATGGGCTGGCGGCTGGTTGATTTCGAGGTGTGGTGCGAAGCGCCTGCCTATTTCAGAGGCTCCGAGACGCGGATGGAGCCGCCGCCACTGCCGTGGAGAATGGTGGCACCGCTGGCGCAATGAAAGATGGAAGCGCGCATGCCGGTTTGTTGCGTGATGGCGTGCATGACTTCGCGAACTGTGGGATTGGTGGAAGGGAGGGTGATCTTTAGAGAGTAGTGGTTGGAGCCGAATGGCGGGTAGATGATTTGAGCCGCGACGAGTTCGGCAAATGTGACCTGCTTGTTGGGCAGCGGGCCAACGTGGTGGTCTTCCCTTTTGAGCGGTGCTTTTGCGGCGATGACAACGATGCTGAGCACCACGGCAAAACGGCAAAGGGCACCGGGCCAGAAGCCGTAGCGTTTTGTGCGCAGGCGTTCGAGCCAGATAAGAGCGGGCAGCCAGAGGATGGCTCCGTAAACAGGAATTTCAAATGGAGCGAGGACGAAGCAGAGTCCCCAGAGAATTGCGCCGAGGGATTGTTTCCAGAGATACTGTTTTGGGCGCGCCTCGTTCATTGGTTGTTTGTTCGTTGCGGATTCAGGGTGTCGAAAAGTGGTGTGAAGCTGAATGGGCGTTAGGCGGAAGCTGGCAATAGCTGAGGCAATGTGTCTCAAACGTTCAATGGTTCAGGCTTGTCACCATTTGGGTGGAATGGGTGCTGCACTGGAGCGTCAAGAACCTCGCGGACTTTTCGCGCGAGTCGCGATGGTGAAAATGGTTTTTCCAGGAAGCATATTCCCTCATCCAGGACACCGTGGTGGGCAAGCGCGTCATCGGTGTAACCTGACATAAGCAGTACCCTGGTTTGAGGAAGTTGATTTTTGATTTGATCGTGGAGGTCTTTGCCGCTCATTTGGGGCATGATGACGTCGGTGATCACCAGGTCGAAGCGCAAATTCCTTCTGATCAACTCGAGGGCTTCAAAGGCGTTGTTGGATTCCTGCACCTGGTAACCGCGCTCGCGCAGTATGATGACCGCGAGTTTGCGCACTGCCGCATCGTCCTCCACCACGAGTATGGATTCCGTACCCGCTCGGCAGACGCCCTGATTCCGGGTTTGCCGTGGGCTCCAATTTCGCGTCGGTGCGCGGCAGATAAATCTTGAACGTGGTGCCGGAATTCGGCTCGCTGTACACGCGGATGTCGCCATTGCTCTGGCAAATGATGCCGTAGCAGGTCGCCAGACCGAGACCCGTGCCTTTGCCCAACCCTTTGGTGGTAAAGAACGGTTCAAACAGGTGCGACTTGACTTCCTCGGTCATGCCTACGCCGTTGTCACTGAGGGCGATCTGGACATAGTCGCCGACATCCAAGGTGCGATTCCGAAAGTGGGTCTTTTGATCGATGGTGATATTTGCGGTGCTGATGGTGAGCTTGCCGCCGCGAGGCATGGCATCACGCGCATTGACAGCGAGATTCATGATGACCTGCTCGATCTGGCCGGGATCGGCTTTCACGTGTCCCAACAATAAATCAAAGGCGGTGGAGAGTTCAATGTCCTCGCCAATCAGACGCCGCAACATTTTTTCCATGCCGCGAACCACTTCATTGAGTTGCAGGACGCGCGGCTGGAGCACCTGCTTTCGACTAAAGGCCAATAACTGGCTGGTCAGGGAAGCGGCGCGTTCGGAGGCTTTTTGAATTTCAGCGATGCTTTTTTGCAGGGGATGCGCTTCGTCTATTTGTCGCAGAGACAGTGCGCAGTAGCCGCCGATCACCGTGAGCAAATTATTAAAATCGTGCGCCACCCCACCAGCCAACCGGCCGACGGCTTCCATTTTTTGTGATTGACGCAGTTGTTCCTCGCTGCGGTGAAGCGCTTCCGCCGCGCGTTTTGCTTCTGTGATGTCCTGCACGATGCCGAACATCCGGATGGGTTCGCCCTGACTGTTCAGGAGGAGTTCTCCACGTCCTTGCATGATCCGTTCCGTGCCGCCGGGCAGAACCACCCGGTGATCACAAACAAACGATTGGCGGTTCCGCAACGCTTCCGCCATGATCTTGTTGACCCGGGGCAGGTCATCGGGATGCACCTGTTTCATACAGCTTTCCATGGAAGAACCGGATTCCTCCGGTTTCCGTCCGTATAATCGTTGTGTTTCCTCGGAGAAGGTCACTTTGTTTTCCACAAGGTCCCATTCCCAGCTTCCCATGTGTGCGATCTGCTGTGCCTGCGCCAGTTGGGCCTGGCTTCTCCGGAGTTGATCCTCGGCCTGGCGGCGCTCGGTATTTTCACGCGTCAGATCCGCAGTGCGCTCAGCCACAGTCTGCTCAATGCCTTCCTTCAGAGACTCCAATCTGGCCTGCCGCTCCGCGACGAGGAGCATTTCGCTTAAACTCTTGCGGATGGAAATGATCAAAAATGTCACTTCAAATACCACCCAACCTGCGTGTTCCAGCGAGCGCCATATCGGAGCCGAGAGCACGCCGTAGACGGATTGGGGCCAGAAGATTCCTCGCAGAACGTGATCCAGATAGACAACTGCCGAGGCTGAGATCAATACCTTCCAATCGCGGTAGAATGCAAGAATGGCGAGTGAGCCGAACACGTGAAAGTGGGTTTCGATCCGTCCGCCTGTCAAATGAATCAACAAGGCTGACATTAACATTTGCCCGACGCCGATGGCATGGCGGGTCATGGTTTTTCCCGGTTGTGTCAGGCCAAGCAGGACCGGCACGCTGGTGATCGCTCCGCCCAAAAGCACGGCGGCCCATACATGCAAATGTGTCTGACTGACGGTGCCCGTCCAGGTGCGGGGCGAAATCCAAAGGGCCAGTGCCACGCCGAAAATCCATTGGCACATCATCAATCGGGCAAAGATGAGGTCCGTGTGCTTGACGATGCTTTGCTGTTGTTCTTTGAACAGCTCGGCAATGCGCGCGGGGAGTGTGTCGGCGAGCGAGGTTATGTTGGACATTGGCGGATTCACCTGGCAGTTCCTTGAGGTAAAGTTTCACATCCACCCAGCAACGAGCATCCGTAGACTGGTGTTTGCTTCAAAGTTACATTTTGTCCGGCCGATAACGAAACCACGGCATTTTCACCGGCGTTATCGCCGGCATGGCCACGGGCGCCGGTGATCCCTCCACGGAACAGCAATTGCCCATGGGTGTCATAAAGGAGGACATAACCGGACGTTTCAGCCCCAAACAGATGCGCTTGCGCGCCGTCGAGATCCTCATGCACCGTCACGCCGGGAATGGCCGCCGCGCTCCGCCACAAACCAGCTCGTGTCCAGTCATCGGTAAATTTGCCGGGCTTGAAGAAGACCACCTGCGCGGAGACGCTGCCCCGGGACCGGGCCAGGAGGCGGTTCAGTTCTTCGAGGCTCGCCCTGGTGCATGGGCATTGGGGATGAGCGAACATAATCAAAGTATTGTGGGTGCGGTCCAGTGTCAGCCGGGTCCCCGCCGGCCAATGATTTGGCGTGGTGCCGACGCGGCCGCTGGCGTTCTGGTAATTCAACATCACGACGAAGCCGGCTCCGACTGCGAGCAGCCAGAGTACGCCAAAGGCAATTCTTATGGGAAAAACTCTTGCACCCATCGGAGGTTAATTAGCAAGGCTCATGCCAGTGGTAGTAAGCTGAAGCTGGTTCCGGAAGTCAGGTGCCAAGGCGTAAGGTAATTTGATGCGATTGGTTTTGAGGAAAGGCGTGAAGGGTGATGGCAGCAGGTAAAGAGGGTTGGTCGCTTTGAAATTGAAAGTCGATCAGGCAGTAGTGGAGGTCGCTGGTTCCTTGACCGACGTTCACACAGGTGGTCTGTCCAGTATGCACATGCCAAATATTGTTTTGTATGGGGGTGTTATGGTCATGGCCGGAGAGGGTCAGCAGGGGAGAGAAGCGTTGCAGCGCCAAATACCAGTCCCGGTTTTGAGCGATGGAAGTGGCGAGCGGGTGCGATAGTGGTGGCTCATGCATCAGCCAGATGGTGCGGCTGGGAGGACCGAGGTCGCACATCAATCTCGGGAGCCAGACATCGGTGGCAGGCAACGGTTGGCGCCCTGAGAGAGCATGGTCGTAGGTAAGTTCGTTTCCCTGTTTTGGCAGTGTTTCGCACTAGGGGAGGTCCCAGCCGAGAGAACATGGAAGCCGACAATGACCAGCGGGCCAAGGGTGATCGCGGTGCCATGCAATGCAATGAGTGAGCGTTTTTTCATGGGCCAGGCAAAGACGAATTCCTGCCCTTGAGAATCCTCATGATTGCCGCGCGTGAACAGCAGATGTCTGGCTGGAAGTTCACTGATGATTCGGGCTGTTTCGTTGATGGTATGCAAGTCCAGCCCATGTTTGTCGCTGCCCAGGAAATCGTCGACGAAAGCGACGATATCGGGTTCATGTTGTCGAATCGCTTGAACCAGGGCGTTGCATCGATAGGCAGAACGATGCAGGTCGGTGACGGTAAGCAGACGAATTTGGCGCGGCAGAGTCATCAATGATGGGTGGTCGGTTCAACCAACTTAAAGTCGGGCCATTTTGGAGCATAGCGTTTTGGGGAGTTGTTTCAATTTCAGAAAGTGTATACTGAAATGCTGAACCTATTTGAAGAATGGTAAGTCGAAAGAAAGGAGTGGGAACTTTCCGGCTAGAAATTTTGGCACTCGATGGCGGGCGCGGAGGATAGTCCAAAGGGCTGCTGAGCCGAGGGAGAAAAGGAGGGCGAGCGGAACGGGGCCTGGCACTTCGATGGAATAGTATGCGTTAGGTGTACGAATGACGGTTGAGTGGTTGGAGAACATCACTTCTCTGTAGGAGCCGAACTGCCATTTGATGCGGGGTTCAGTGGCAAAGCAAACCTGCCGTGGAGCACATGGATAATGGAGCCGATGTGCCAGTCATGGGGGTTATGGTCTTCCCAACCTGTAGCGGTGGAATCACGTTGGCGGCCATCGAGGCATGCTCTTGGCTGACGGGAGAGTGCCCAACGGCTTGTCTGCTAAAGGTGTATCGGCTCAATTATCTTTGAGACGCGAGAATGTTCAGATGGGCCTGGCGGCTGATTGCCATACCTTGACTATTCATCACCACCACTGAATAAAGGCCTGCGTTGGCCCTGGTCAGCCTGGGCAAAACCAGTGTGGAAGAATTGGCTCCCGGAATAATTCTGCCATTAAAGAGCCATTGGTAAGTCATGGGTGTTGATCCGCGAGCGACCACTGAAAAGACGGCTGTAGCCCCCGGAAACAGAAAATGATCGGTGGGGGGAATGATGATGACAGGGGGTGCTGCGGGGACCACAGCGAGGGTGGCATTATTGCTCGTTATTTTGCCGGTGGCATCTGAAACCACCACCGAATAGGAGCCCGCATTGAATTTCTGCGCGTGTTGAATTACCAGGGAACTCTTTATCGCTCCGGGAATGTTGATGCCGTTAAAGCGCCACTGGTATTTGAGGGGAGCCATGCCCACAGCACCGACTGAGAAAACCACCGCTGAACCGGGCTTGGCCTCCTGGCTTTGAGGTTGTGTGATGATTGTCAGTCTGGAATTTGCCCCAAATAAGAACTTGATTTCAGCTTGTGTGAGTGCCCGATTGTAGAGGCTCATTTCATCGATTGCACCGTCGAAGGTGAAGAGGTTAAAATCCGCCACATTTCCGATTCCGATGCCGGGTGTCAATGCGGGGTCCAGAGGCCCGAGCGGGCGAACTGTGGTGGTAGTTTGTGCCACCAGCGAGGCATTGATATAGATTTTCATCAAGCCGGTTGTGCCGTCGAGAACGGCTGTGACAAAATTCCACTCACCGGAAGTAATCGGGGCGAAAAGGTCTTCGTTATCCGTTGCCGAACCGATATGAAAAGCAATGGAACCGTTTCCGTCAGTGCCCAAGGCATAAGGATCCAAACCGGGACGGGCGTCCCCGCGGAAAAAAATAACTCCACCGTTATTTCTGTTAATGAACAGCCAGCAGGAGATGGTCAGCGAGTCTGTGAGTTCGAAAGCCGGACTGTCAGGCACAATAATCTTGCCAGTTTCGCCATCGATTAGAAAAGCGTCTCCCACCTTGCCCTGAGTATAGCTGACGCCACCCTGCAAAGTACCATCATGGCCACCGACATCATCAAGTGCGTTATTTTCACCCGACCACCTGCTGATCAGGCCCGGCAGATTCGCCGGTTGGGAAGCATTTGTCGATTTTGCAGTCATTGTAAAAACAATGGTGAAAAATGCCACCGCAAATATGCGCTGCATCATCTTTCTGATGGAAGAAGCTCTGCTCATTTTCCTAAATTAATTTGATTGCTGGTCGCCTCCCTTTTGGAGACGGCTTACAATGGGCATCAGAATTACACCTGTCAACAATTTCGGATCAGACGGCTTAACCTCGGAGGCAAAATCATCCACGTTCCGTGTTCGACTGGCTGAAGCAAAAAGGTTATGAAATTTTCAGATTTCATTTTCAAACCATGTAATTCTCACGGTCCATTAAGTCCACCAGCTTGCCAGATTGTTGTCGTGAATGATGAAGCAGCATTGAAGCTATTCAACCAATCGCGCGCAGACCTGTTTGTGGTGGATCTTGGGCCGCGTGCGCGATTGGCATAATGAATGGGATTTGATTGTGGGAAAATGCCAGCGCTCCTAAACCTGGTTGAAAGGCTCACAAATCGTCTAGGAAAACTTGAAAATCATGCTGAAATGCCACCAGAAATGGAATTATGCTCATCATGCTAACTTGCAGGTTTAATATTTACTTGCAGGTGTAATATGTATCCTGCAAGTTAAGTCGTGAAGATGAGAGGCAATCTGAATCAAAACAAAGGTCCGCAGCGTCACCGCGAGGTGGATGCCCGGGTTGGCAACGCACTTATCGAAGTGAAGTTTGGTGTGGATGCCTTGCGCACGGTTCGCACGAGCCTGATGGAAGTGGCTTATGCGGTCGGCGAAGATCCGGTTGCGCGCGGCTACGTCGTTCTGGCGGACTCACCCATCACCAGGGAGCGGCTGTGGGACGAATGGAAACGGGCCGCCACAGTTTTGCGCAAAGATGTTTTGCACCGTCTCACCATCTGCCTGCACACGGGAGGACGTATCAGCGGCATTCCGCACGATCCAGACGGAAAAATGCAACCGATACTTGCCGGGGTTATCGAAACCAAGCGGGGCAAAGCGAACACGGCCCGTACCGACTATTCTTTTGTCATTCTCAAGCTCCTGCTCCATCGCTGGCTCACTTCGGGCGAACCGGTCACATCGGAATGGCTGGCGCGCACGGCAGGTTGCTCTTACCCGGCGGTTGCCCGGGCGCTATCTCCTCTGGGGAGCTTGTTGGAGCGTCGCTCCGATCGTCGCGTGGTTCTGCGCTGGTTTCCGAAGGAAGAATTTGCCCGCCTGTTGGCTACCTCTGACCGCGCCCGTTCCACTGTGCGTTTCGCAGATCAATCGGGCCAACCGCGCTCAGCCGAATCGCATGTCCGACGGTTGGAAAAACTCAATCCGCCCGGGATCGCCATCGGCGGCGTGCTCGGTGCGAAACATTATTATCCCGGACTCGACCTCGTTGGCACACCGCGACTTGACCTCTCGCTGCACAGTCCGGGAAAGCGGATGAATCTTGATTTCATTGAGAAACTCGATCCAGCTCTGAAGCGCATTGATGACCCGCGAGCGCCAGCCAATCTCGTGGTTCATGCCGTGCGCCAGGCTGATGCTCAGTTTTCCCCGCGTAGCGGCGGACTGGCCTGGACTGATCCGGTGGAATGTCTTTTGGACCTGCATGAAGCCCGTTTGGAAGCGCAGGCCGTCCAGTTTCTAAATCATCTCGAGGCCAAGGCGCAGGCGCGGTAATTGGCAGGGAAGCTGCTTGATGAGGGTTGACGCGACGTCACAATAATCATGAAACCCGAAATCAAAGAAGTCTCGCCAAGAAAAGTGCTGCAAAAGGTTGCGGCCGCAATCCCGGGCGACGTGCATGCAAACATTATCATCATCGGTAGTCTGGCGGCAGGCTACTGGCTCTTCCAAGGTGATGAATCATTCGGTGTTCGCACGAAGGACATTGATTGTGTTCTTTCACCGCATCTTTCGGCGGTCGAGAAGGGCCGGGCGGTCGCCGAGAAGCTTCTGGCGGCTGGCTGGCAACCTTATTTCACCGGCAAGATCACGAAACCTGGCGAAGCGACTGACACCGAAGACAAACTTCCCGCTGTCCGACTTTATCCGCCCGGCGGTGGCGAATGGTTCATCGAACTGCTCACCGAACCCGCTTCGGAAAATCAGACTACGCGCGTCTGGACTCCGCTGCCGCTCAAGTCCGGCGACACTTACGCCCTGCCCAGTTTTCAATTCACCCGCATTGCAACCTTCGACGCGCCGGCTTCCAAGTTCGGCATTCGTTGCGCCCGGCCGGAAATGATGGCGTTGGCGAATCTCCTCGAACATCGTCCCTTCAATGGTGATGCCATCGAAGGGACGGAATATCTTGGCCGCCCGCACAAGCGTCGGAACAAGGATCTTGGCCGGGTTCTGGCTATCGCGGCGTTGACTCTCGACGACGCCATTGAAGAGGAATGGTCGGAACGGTGGCGGGCAGCTTTGCCGCAGTGCTTCCCGCACCGGTGGCGTGAACTTGCGGCTACTTCCGGCGATGGAATGCGCAAACTTCTCTCGAGCGGGGAAGACTTGCAGGAAGCAACCTTTCTGTGCGCCAACGGATTGCTCTCCCGGCGCAACACCACGGCGGCTCAACTGAACGACATTGGCCGGCGGTTGATCACGTTCGCCATTGAGCCGCTCGAAGAGCTTGGGCGAGCATGATGTAGTGAGCATCATGGTGGGATTGGGTGGATGGTCGCCTATGCGGCGAGCACGATGAATTTCTTTAAAGCGCAAGGGAGGTCGGGGAAGCGGCGCAGGTCTTTCCAGACGGGCAATGGTCCCTACCTGAAATTGATTGCTGGCACGGCGGGTTATGTCGTGGTCGCTTACGCGAGTGAAGGCAGTAGAGAGGAACGGAATCTTGGGCCTTGCTAGAATTCGACAGACTGGCTTCCCAAGCCTTGCGAGTTAGTTGCCCAGCAAGAAACGTGCGCTTCGCGCAAAAGCAATCTCATTCCACCATTAGACGAAGGCTGGCGCGGGGTGTTGGATCGTGGGTCGCGGGCGCGAATGCGATGGTGGGATGGGTTATGCTCAGGGGGCTTAGAGTGAGCCGACTTACGTCGAGCTGCTACGGAATTGTACGATGAGCTTGCGTGCTAGCTCTGTTGTTTGTTGTGGATTGGTTGTTGACTAATGCTTGATATATCAAGTATAGTGCAGCTTATGAAAGAAATGAGTGCGTCGTTGCAGTTGTTTGTGCGGTTGGCGAGGGTGAATGCGATCATGGCCCGGCGGTTTGATGGGCGGCTGGGGCATGGGTTGGGGTTTAATGATTTTGTGATTTTGCTCGCGCTGAGCCAGAGTGCGAATGGGAGGATGCGCCGGATTGACCTGGCGGAGTGCCTGGGGATTACGGCGTCGGGGGTGACGCGGATGCTGGCGCCGATGGAGAAGATCGGGCTGGTGAAGCGGGAGGCGAATGTGCATGACGCGCGGGTGAGTTATGTGGCGCTGGCGGCGGGCGGGAAGCGGTTGCTGGCGGAGTCGCTGGAATCGGCAGAGGTATTGAGCGAGGAAGTGGTGGCTCCGGGGAAGGCGCAGAAGTTGAATGAGCTGCTGGCGGGGTCGTTGAACGGGTTTCCGGCGTTTGGGGCGCTGGTGTGATGAGGTTTGCCGCCGGGGCGGACGAAGCACGGAGGGAAAGCATTGCCACA
>NZ_ABOX02000046.1 GCF_000172555.1 Pedosphaera parvula Ellin514 | reverse complement strand
ATCAGGGTTCGCTTCGCTCGTTGACGAATCCAGCGGACGTAATTGTCCTTCGTGAAAGAGACGCGTGGCAAACGGGCGCAACGCCGGATCCAAAAGGAAAGTGGATGAAGTATTATGGTTACGCTGACGGCAGTGTCCGTCTTCACCAGGAACCGGAGAATAATTTCGAGGAGTATGAAAAGCAGCACGTGATTGCTTCGAGCACTCAATAAACAGGAGCTTCAATCCATGACAAAGTTCAAACTTGGCTTCGTGAGCGTAATCTTGGTGACGGGGATCATCGCATCGTTGATGATTCATGAACGCGCCAACGCGCGGTTGCGCGAAGGGAGCTATTCTCAGCATGAGAATAGCGAAACGCTTGCCAATCTGTTGACGGAGAACGTGAGGCTTTCCAACGTTGTGGAGCGGATGAAAAATTCCCAACCACTTTCCAAAGAACAGCTCAGGGAATTGTTAAAGCTGCGCGGGCAGGTTGGGCAACTCCGGCGGGCAGGCGCCGAGAAAGGACCTTTGGCGGCAAAGAATGAGCAACTCAAGACTTCGGTTGCGGAGGCTGAGAAACTGTTGGCAGCGGAACAGGCCGCACCGAATTATTGGTCCAAGGATCAGCTTACGTTCGCGGGATATGGCGATCCGGAATCAGCCATGAAAAGCATGCTCTGGGCGATGAAAACCGGAGACTTGAGTTCATGGCGGGCGAGTTGCACGCCGGAAGCCATCGCCAAAATGGAGAAGGCGTGGGACAAACATGGGAAATCTGAAACAGAGCGCGCGGCGGAGATGAAGGCGATGGGGGAGGCGTTCATGTCCAGCGCCTCCGGGTTTCGCATTATCGACCAACAAATGCCTTCTCCCGATGAGGCCCGCATCAATCTTTCGTTCGCAGGGGAAGGCAAGGCGCGCAAATTTGTATTAAGGAAAATCGGCAACGAATGGAGGTTTCACGACATGATCTTTGCCGGGCAGTAGGAGCGCAAGCGCTAGATATGAGACAAAAGGTGACTACAAAGTGAACCTTTTGCCGCTTCTTGCATTCCTCCATTCAGGGTGATGAAAACACATGACGCCGCAATAAGAAAGTATGAAACCGAGACATGCATTCACTTTGGTTGAATTGCTGGTGGTGGTTGCCATCATTGTCATTCTCGTGGGCTTGTTATTTCCCGTGCTTAGCGGCGCCAAAGGGAGGGCGCGGCGGACGACGTGCCTCAATAATCTGAAGCAAATCAATGTAGGGGTGCATTTATATGCCGAAGATCACAACAACACGCTCCCTGTTGGGCGCTCGTCGGCGCCGAATTTTGCGGATCCTTTGGTTTTGATGAGAAGCTATGTGGGCTTGAATGGTGCTCCCTCCCCAGAAGACGCGTTGTTCGCTTGTCCCGCTGACACTTTTTATTATAATTATACGGAACGTCTCTCTCAGAGTCTGCACAGACAATCGCTTTACAAGTATTCGAGCTATGCATTCAACGCGGGGAATGTTCTCCCGGGTGAGCCACCAATCCATCCATGGCCCGGAGTTGCGGGCTGGAAGATGAATATGATCAAGGACCCGGTCAAAACCGTTCTCGTTGAAGAATTCCCTGCGCTCCTGCCGTATTCCTGGCATGACCTGGTGGGAGAGGCTCATCACAACGACTCAAAGGACATGATCGGTTTTGGGGATGGTCATGTCAGCTGCATCAAAATGTACTGGAATGCGAACATCGTGACGAATGGTTACGCGGAAGCGTGGCATTACAATCCGCCGACTGGTTACGATTACAAGTGGAGTGGGGACTAGGCTTGAGAGATCCGGTTCAACCACGAATGGACACCAATAAACACGAATAGAGGCTTGGCTTGAAGCGAGGTTGGAATTGTGGCCTGCGATGGGACGCCAAACACTGGGTCCTTTCCACCGTGCCATTCGGTTTGTTTTCTCTGCAGTTCATGTGGATTTGTGTGTATTCGTGGTGTTCCAACTGAATAGCAAATGAGAGTGTCGGCTAAATTACAAACGGCATTTACGCTCACCGAGTTGTTGGTGGTGGGTGCTATCATCGCGATACTTGCTGCTTTGTTGTTTCCAGTTCTCGGGAGCGCTAAGGGCAAAGCGAGGAGAACGAGCTGCTTGAACAACCTGCGCCAGATCAATCTCGGCGTTCATATGTATTGCGATGACTCAGGCGATACAGCTCCCAAGACTCCGTGGACCAGCAACTCGCCAGCGATGTATCTGGATGGACAGACTGGTTTCAAACGAGTTCTGGAAAGTCACTCCATGTCGAATTTGTTCAGCTGCCCCGCGGACACGTTTTTCTACAATTATGGCACCAATGCAGGAGGAGGATATTTGGCGCAGAGCCTGCATGCACAATCGCGTTCAGATAATTCGAGTTATGGATTTAATGGTGGGCAAATGACCATTTTTGGGACCAACACATTTGGCATCGCAGGTCGAAAACTTGGGTCTATAAAAGACCCGATCAAAACGGTGCTCGTCGCGGAGTTGCCGGCTTATTTTCCATGGTCCTGGCATCAACCGGAACCAGGGCTGCCACTCTTTAATGACGCCAGGAACATGGTTTCTTTCGTAGATGGCCACGTCAGCTACATCAAAATTCATTGGAACAATAATTCGCCTAATGGGTTTGCGCTCCAATACAATCCTCCAGCTGGATATGATTACAAATGGAGCGGGGATTAACCTGCTGACCGCAACCGAAGTTTCATTGAAGGGAAATTGTTTCAACGATAGATTTCGTCACCGTGCGGGAGGTGGTCGCGATTCCACCGGCTCAAAGCGGCGTCGCTGGTGTCTTCAAACAGAAACTTTACCGTCGGCGATTCGACGTGGCCGTCGCAAAACAGCACGTTGGCTTTACCTTGATGGCGGGTAACAACGTTTCCAAAACGCTCAAAATTACCCAGGCTTCTTCGCATGAAGACACCGTCGTGGCCTTCTCCGATAGCCATCATGTCACTCGGAACAGCCACTTCTGACTCGGCAATCGGCTGGAAAGAGTGCGTGACGACATTCCAGTGACCTTGAAGGCCAAATTGGTTGGTTGGATCCCTTAAGGCATAGTCGTCGTTGTATCCGTAAGAAACCCATACAGAATTGCCTCCGGGAAGGCCGCCTTCCCATTTCGCAGATGGGCAATGCCATACGCCATTTTGAAAGTAATTTGTTGTCGGAGGATGCCCAAGGCCTTCCTGGTCTAATTGACCTCCCCAAGTCCGGCCAGGATCTGCGGCGTTTGTGCTCAGAATCAGTACCGGGTAAGCATGATGGTCGGCGAGGAAAGTCTGCAAGCCGACTCCAAGTTGATGCAAATTGCTCACGCATTGAGCTCGTTGCGCTCTGCCCTTGGCTTGAGAAAGTGTTGGCAGCAGCAGCGCGGCGAGGATTCCGATGATGGCGATAACGACCATAAGCTCCGTCAAGCTGAAGGCCGAGCCGTTTCCAATCTTAGCGTTAGGTTTTGAGATCGCCATACGATGTTTACGTAATGCCAATGACTCGTTAGCGGTGTGCATATTCCATGCCAATACACAAGATGCACTGCGTTAAAGGCAAAATGTTTGTGTGCCAGGTATCCTCCTCGCGGTCAGGCTTCAAAAATTGAGGGCGTTTCTACCTTGTTGGAGTTGGATGCTGTAGTTCAAAATACGGCGAAAGTCTGCATTTGTCTCATCCAAGTGGGAATTTTCTGAACTGCGCTTGATTTGCGCTGCTACGTTCCGCTTCGGATTGCATGGCTGAACTGTTTTAAATCGTTGGCCGAAGCGGGTTCCTTGTTGGGATCAATTACTATAAACGTGCCGACCCATACGGGGCTTAAGAGATCAAGGGTTATGTAACGTGGTGCGGGTGTGTTTGTGGCAGAGGATCTTTTGGTTTGCGTGTGAACGAGAAAGGTTAGGAGTTGGATGCTGTAGTTCAAAACACGGCGAAAGTCTGGACTTGTCTCATCCAAGTGGGGATTTTCTGAACTGCGCTTGATTTGCACTGCTGGGTTCCGCTTCGGGTGTCCGGCCAGCGTTTCCCACTCGGGCGATGTCTCCGCTGCCAGGACTTCTTCGATGTTCTCTAATGCGATGCCGCTTCTTGCTTGTTTCATGGTAATAAAAAAGCCGCCATGCTTTAGGCACAGCGGCTCGGTTAACTTGTGTTGTTATTTAATTTTTAGTTTCAGGCTGATGTGCCAGCGCAATCAATCCTGCGAATTTTATGCCTTGTTATCCGCCGCTGGTTCGTATATTGGGAGCAAAGTGTTATTGATTATAAACCACTTCCGATTGTCGCAAACCGTTAAATTAAACGGTTCGATATACAAACCGCCAGTCGCATATTTTAACTGTTAGGCATCATCCCATGTCATACGCAAATCCAGTCACTCCAGACCATCCGCTCTGCGGCACTTGGATTGCGTTGTGTCCGGATGATTCCTGCGACCCACCCCGGACTCAGTATACGATCTCCGTTGTTGAAGAGCAGTTTCGCGTTACTGGCATCGACCCAGAGGATGGTGAGGAGTTTGTCATTTACGATGTTGGATACGACGGCGAGTCCATCCATTTTGTCTCGCTCATGCCATCGACAGGCCGCACAGGTCGGAATTGGATGCGTATCGTTGACAAGGACAAGGTGGAGTTTCGATTTACCTTCACCGAGAGAGAGCTTTGGGTGAGGAAGCCTTTCGCCCCTAAAGTCATTTCATCAAATGATGCCTAATAAATCGCGAGTTCGTGTGAAAACTCAAAAAAGTTCATTTTGAAAGACGAAAAAGAGGTTCAAAACACCTTCACCCTGTTGTGAAAATGTCCTATAACTCAAATGTGAGAGCCGACTTCTTGAACTCTCGCCCTGTGGAGGAGTTTTCACACAGCCTCTCGCTGCAGCGAACCCGGCGGGAGCGTCGCAGTTGCAGTCGTTGCGTCCCGTGCGCCGGGTCGCTGAACTTGGGTCGTTAGGCGGCGCGAATTACCACTCTTTACATTGTTTACACTGGCATGAGGAACGAGTTCAAGAGCGTAAGAGGGTTCACCCTGATTGAATTATTGGTCGTCATTGCCATCATCGCCATCCTGGCGGCATTACTTTTGTCGGCGTTAAGCGCCGCAAAGGAGAGGGCGAGCCGGGCAACCTGTTTGAACAACCTGCGGCAAATCGATTTGGGGATTCGCATGTATTCGGATGACTCGCGTGACGCCCTTCCTTCTCCATCTTCGGGCGCCCACATGACGAATGCCATATTGTATAGTTACAAAACATTTGTGCTAAACGAGCTTGGTCTCACGCCTGCATCCTCGCAGCATTCTAAATTATTTAGCTGCCCTTCTGACACGTTTTACTACGGCCCTGAGCCTATCTTTGGCAGTGGCTACACTCGTCAAAGCCAGCACGATCAAGCTTTTTCCTCGTTCTCCAGCTACACTTTTAACGGCAACGAATTCACCAATTTGCCCGCTCCATTTCATGGCCCAGCCGTGCGTGGGATTGCCGGTATGAAATTGAGCTCCATAAAACACCCGGCCAAAACCATAATGATCTCAGAAGGCCCCGCTATTATCCCTTACTCCTGGCATCAGCCGAAACGTCCAATCGCAAATCCCCAAACTTGCTATTTTAACAACGCAATGGATATGGTTGGCTTTGTGGACGGGCATGTCAGTTACACAAAAATGTATTGGGATGGGGATACGAATTCGTTTTCCATGGCCTATAATCCGCCAGAGGGATACGATTATCAATGGAGCGGGGATTGATTGCTCAAAACTACAACCAGCCGCCTAACAAATCGCGAGCCTGTGTGAAAACTCCCTGCGTGATTGGCCGGTGAGTGGGCTGACTATATCGTCTCGAACATTCCTTCTTTGTTGCGGTATTGAATCATCGTGCAGCCCCAGTTTGCCATGCCGAAGTCGTCCAATGGCCGGAACTCCGTCTCATCGTCCGGCCCGATGTATCGGCCCGATGCCATCAGGTTCTTGTCATCGTCCAACATCCTGAACTCTTTGCCTTCGCCAGCCTTGAGCCCTGCCAGAATCTCGTCTGACATGGCGTTCGGCCCAGCGACTGAGCTGGGTTTGTTGTCGAAGTGGTCAAAGGTGGCATTGTTTGAACTGTTTTAAATCGTTGGCCGAAGCGGGTTCTTTTTTTGCGTTCTCTTCTATAAACATGCCGCTCCATACGGAGCTTAAGAGGTCGCGGGTTGTGTCATAGCACGGGTGGATGTGGGTCGGATGAGCTTTTGGTTTGGGTGTGTGGGCGGGAAGATTAGCAATCGGTTGGGGTGGCCCGTTGAGCCTTTGGAGGAATGCGCGGTTGCAGTGTGGTCGAGACGCTAATGTCCCGTTTGGGAATGAATTGGCCTACTGGAAAACCGATGCACAAACGAGTTTTATCTGGATGGCAGAGGAGACCCTGGGCGCCTTTGCTGATTCCCCATCTTAAGCCGGTTTGGAAACCAGCGCTCCGGTATCTGCTGACCGAATTAGCAATCTGGACGAATGGACACGAGCCTCCGGCCGCTGGATCAGTTAGAAATTTGAAACAGGTCAACCCCTTTCGTTATCAAGCCGAGCCGATTGAGGTAGAGGAATGGAGTCGAGGGTGGTGTGGGCAGGTGGCAAAATGTCCGTCCCAGATATGAAATGTCGGTTTTAGATAACGAATTGGCTTTGACCAGAAACGATGTGGGAGAGAGAATGGTGTTTGATGAAACAGGCGACTGCAAATGAGGATCTGTTGGAAAGGAGGGATGAGACGGAGGGGGCGGGATTGCCCCGAAGTCGGCATCTTATGCTTGCTCGAGCCAAGTCGGATTATCTTTGGTTAACTCGGGCTATCTCGTGTTATCTCGCCTTAAATTGGGTTAAAAAATCTGAATTGTCAGTCCTCCGTGATCGGTGGTGAGCAATTGGAACCCAAGCCGAAAATATGGATGCGCCGTTCAGGATTCGGTAGGTATCGGTAGCCAACGGAAGGTATCGGAAGGTATCGGAAGGTTGAAATTATGCAAGAGAGAGTCGGGGTTGGTTGCAGGTGCGCCAACTCGATGCTTGAGGATGGAGTGGAATTTGAGAACACAGGTTTTGGGAATACAGGATGTGCAAGAGAGATTATGATGAGGATTAGTGAAATGCTCCGAGTTGGAGTAAGAAATGTATTGACCGGAGGCGGGTTAAATCTTTTCGTATGGTGCTCCGTCCTTGATGACGGGGTTGCCACCGAACGGCTGCCAGAACATTTTAGTGAATCAGCGATCCTTTAGATTTTGCAATGAAACAAAAAGCTTACGCCAAAGCGGGTGTGGATATCGATTTGGGAAATCGCGTGAAGGCCACGTTGCCACAATTGCTCGCCTCCACACATCGCCCCGAGGTGCTGGGAAAGGTGGGCGGATTCGGTGGGCTCTTCGCTTTAGACGTCAAAAAATACAAGCAACCGGTGTTGGTCTCGAGCACGGACGGCGTAGGGACGAAGTTGAAGCTGGCGTTCGCGATGGACAAGCACGACACGATTGGCGAGGACCTGGTGAATCATTGCGTGGATGATATTGCGGTGCTGGGAGCGGAGCCGTTGTTCTTTTTGGATTATATTGGAACAGGAAAACTGAAACCGCATGTGTTCAAGGAATTGATCGAGGGTTTTGCGCGTGGTTGTGCGAAAAGTAATTGTGCGTTGATCGGCGGCGAGACGGCGCAGATGCCGGGATTTTATCAACCGGGTGAGTATGACGTGAGCGGGACGATTGTGGGCGTGGTGGAGAAGTCGAAGATGCTCACTGGTCGCACGATCAAGAAAGGGGACGTGGTGATCGGGCTGGCTTCGAGCGGATTGCATACGAACGGTTATTCGCTGGCGCGGCAGATTTTCTTCGAGAAATTGAAGATGAAGCCTACGACGCGCGTGCCGGAATTGAAGAACACGATTGGTGCTGAGCTTTTGAAGGTGCACGTGAGTTACGGCCCGTTGGTACAGAAATTGTTGAAGAAATTTGATGCGAAGGGTGGAGCGAAAATCATCAAGGGATTGGCGCATATTACCGGCGGCGGATTTGTTGATAACATTCCACGCGTGCTGCCGAAGAATTGCGATGTGGTGATTAAGAAGGGATCGTGGGAAATGTTGCCGATCTTCAAGATCATCCAGGCGAAGGGTGGCGTACCTGAGGACGAGCTTTACCAGGTGTTCAATATGGGCATTGGGATGACGATCATCGTGGCTGCGGAGAAAGCCGAGGCGGTGTTGAAGGAGATTTTTGCGGCGAAGCAAAAGGCGTGGGTGATTGGTGAAGTGGTGAAGGGCAAGGGCGAGGCGAGGGTGGTGTAATTCTAAATGAAATTGTCCAGCAAAACTCATCGGCAGAATTCTGAATGGCTTGAAATTATTAATCAACGCATTCGCCAAGTGGAGCGCGGGAGTCTGACGTGTCGCTCTCTAAAGAAGTTTTGCGTGAGTTAAGAGAGAAGTCGCGACAGCTTCAAAATCATTAATGAAACTTTTGGTCATCGGTTCAGGTGGACGTGAGCATGCGCTGGTGTGGAAGCTGGCGCAGTCGCCGCATGTCACGCAGATGTGGTGTGCGCCGGGGAATGCGGGAATTGCACAGGAAAGACTGGCGAAAAACCAGTCGACTATGGAATGCGTGAACATCGGGGCGGAAGATTTCCCGAAGCTGCTGGATTTTGCGAAGGAGAAGAAAATTGATTTGACGGTGGTTGGGCCGGACAATCCGCTGGCGTTGGGAATTGTGGATTTGTTCCAGAAGCATGGCTTGAAGATTTGGGGACCAAACCAGAAAGCGGCGCAGTTCGAGGCGTCGAAGGTTTTTTCGCAGGATTTCATGGAGAAGTATGGAATTCCGACTGCGAAAGCAGGGACGTTTTCCAATGTGGCGATGGCGAAGGGGTTTGCGGAATCGCTGGGCGGACGTTGCGCAGTCAAGGCGGACGGTTTGGCGCTGGGTAAGGGAGTTTTGATTTGCAGCAGCACAGCGGAGGCGAACCGGGCGATTGATGAGATTTTGGTAAATAAAGCCTTTGGCATTGCGGGGGCGAAGGTGGTAATTCAGGAATTTTTGGAAGGGCCGGAAATTTCATTGCACGCTTTGTGCGATGGGAAGACCGCGAAGCTGTTTCCTACAGCGCAGGATCATAAGCGTGCCCTGGATGGTGACCAAGGATTGAACACTGGCGGCATGGGCACTTATTCACCAGCACCGTTCCTGAGCGATGCAGAGTTAGGAGCAGTAGGAAAAAGCATTCTTGATCCATGGCTGAAAGGGTGTGCGGCGGAGGGAATTGATTTTCACGGAATTTTATATCCCGGGGTGATGTTGACGAAAAACGGACCGAAGGTTTTGGAGTTTAACGCGCGGTTCGGTGATCCGGAGGCGCAGGTCTATTTGACGCGGTTGGAGAATGACCTGGTAGAATTGCTGGACGCCAGTGCGAGCGGGAATTTGGACAGGATAGAGCTGAAGTGGAGTCTGATGAGCTCGGTCTGCGTGGTGATGGCATCAGGCGGATATCCCGGCAGTTATGCCAAGGGAAAAATAATCGCGGGCTTGACGGAAGCGGGGCAATTGCCCCATACCAAGGTTTTTCATGCTGGCACTACAATGGCAGGGGAAGAAGTAGTGACCAACGGGGGACGTGTGCTCGGGGTGACAGCCTGGGCGAAAGATTTGTCAGCCGCGAAAGCCGCGGCCTACCTGGCAGTGGAAAAAATTGCATTCGACGGCGCGCAGTTTCGACGCGATATTGCGGCCAAAGCGCTGGGGTAAGCGGATTTACTCCATCAGCCTACTAATTAAATATATATGAAGTTTTTGGGACGAATTATTTGGGGTGCTGGTATCCTTGCTTTCCTAACGGGAGCGGGGTCGGTGAGGGCTGAAGCAACGAACGATCTGCCTGATTTCAGCGAAGTTTATAGCCTGCTCAAGGAACATTTGTCAGGAGAAACTCCGGCGGCCCTGGATCGGGCGGCAGTGCAAGGACTTATCTCGCAATTGCATTCGAGAGTTTCGCTGACTTCTGAAAGCACTGGGACCAATGCGCAAGGACAGTCCCAGGCGCCGATACTGGCCAAATCAGCATTATTCGACGGGCCGATCGCATACTTCCAAATTGGCCAGGTCAAGGAGGGATTGGCAGACCAACTCAAGAATGCCTACAAGCAACTGGATGGCACCAACAAGTTGAAAGGTGTGATACTTGATTTACGTTTTGCTGATGGACGTGATTATGGTGCGGCTGCGTCGGTGGCGGACTTGTTTCTCAGCAAGGAGCAGCCACTTCTGGATATGGGAAACGGGGTCGTCAAGTCAAAGGAGAATCCCGATGCAATTTCGTTGCCGGTCGCCATTTTGGTAAATCAGAAGACGGCGGCGGCGGCGGAGGCTTTGGCAGCCGTTTTGCGCTCAACAGACAGAGCCATGATCATTGGAACCAATACTGCGGGCGAAGCCAGCATCGACAAACTGTATCCGTTAAAAAATGGCCAAACACTAAGAATTGCGACTTCGGAAATCAGGTTAGGGGACGGAAACCCACTGCCGGCACAAGGGATCAAGCCGGATATCCAAGTAGCGGTGAGTCCGGAGGATGAAAGGTCCTACGTGGCCGATCCTTTCAAGGAAATCATCACACCATCAAATTTGTTGGCGACGACAGGAAATTCCGGTACAAATGGGGCAGCTACGACCAATCGGACGTTTCGCCGGCTGAACGAGGCCGAGTTGATGCGTGAACGGAAGGAAGGACTGAGGGATTTGGATAGTGTGGTGCCTTCTTCCACCCCCGCCCAGTCGGCGGATACTGAAAAGCCGGTCGTGCGGGATCCGGTTTTGGGACGGGCGCTGGATTTGATTAAAGGGATTGCGGCAATAAAGCAATTCCGGCCCTCCTGATTAGCGGTTGACGATTTAACTCACCCGCCTCAAGTTGACACAGTTGACGCGCTCATGAAGACCATCCTTTTTGTCTGCACTGGAAATGTTTGCCGCAGCCCAATGGCTGAGGGGATATTCCGTCACATCATGAAAGGGAGGAGAGATTTCCAGGTAATGTCCGCCGGGATTGGCGCGATTGAGGGCCAGGCACCCAGCCATTATGCGGTTCAGGCAGTAAAGGAGCTTGGAATTGATATCTCCAAGCAGCGCAGCCGGATGCTCACTTCAGAACTGGTCCAGCAGGCGGACTACATTTTTGGGATGACCCACAGTCATGTGGACAGTGTATATCTGCTTTATCCGCAAGCGGCTGAGAAGACGTTTCTGCTCCGCGAATTTGACGAAACGCTCGACGTTTTTGAAAAGGACATCAGTGATCCCATTGGGGGTTCCTATGAGGTTTATGAGAACTGCCGCGATCAGATCGAACAAGGCATAGCTTCGTTGTTACGATTTGTTGATCAAGGGGACACAGGAGGCGGTGCGGAACAGGAGAGTGGGCCGGCGGTTACCTTTGCCCTGGGTTCTGATCATGGGGGCTTTGAATTAAAGGAAGTCCTCAAGCGTCATTTGACGAGCAATGGTGTGAGTGTGACAGATCTCGGGACGCATTCCGAGGAATCCACTGACTATCCGGACTTTGCCCAGACGGTTTCACAAAATGTAATCAGTCATCGGGCAGAGTTGGGGTTGCTGATCTGCACAACCGGTGTGGGCATGTGCATGGCGGCGAACAAGGTGCCTGGGGTTCGCGCTGCGTTGGTGTTTGATGAGCAAATGGCAGCCCTCGCCCGACGGCACAATGATGCCAATGTAATTTGTCTGGGAGCAAAAATCACAGCTCCAGAACTGGCCAAAAAGATTGTGGACGCCTTCCTTAACGCGCACTTTGAAGGCGGTCGTCATGAACGGCGCGTAATTAAAATGGAAAATATTGCCTCCTCATTTGAATCGAAGCTTAAGACCGTCGACCCTGAAATTGCCACTGCCATTTCTCACGAACGGCAACGCCAACAGGAAAATATCGAATTAATCGCCAGCGAAAACTTTACCAGTCTGGCCGTGATGGAGGCACAAGGTTCCGTGCTGACCAACAAATACGCGGAAGGTTACCCCAAGAAACGTTGGTATGGGGGGTGTGAGAACGTCGATACGGTCGAACAACTTGCAATTGCGCGGGCCCGCAAATTATTTGGTGCCGAACATGCGAACGTGCAGCCGCATTCCGGCAGCGGCGCCAACATGGCGGTTTATTTTGCGTTTCTGAAGCCCGGGGACAAGATGTTGACCATGGACCTGACCCATGGCGGGCATTTGACGCACGGGAATAAGGCAAATTTTTCAGGCAAGTTTTTCGAGATCGTTCATTACGGTGTCCGCAAAGAAGATGAGCTGATTGATTATGATCAGCTTGCCAAGATGGCGCGTGAACATCGGCCCAAGATGATTACTGTCGGAGCGAGTGCTTACTCGCGAACCATCAACTTCGCTCGAATGGGGGAAATTGCGCGTGAAGTTGGGGCATTGCTGCTGGCGGACATAGCGCATATTGCGGGTCTGGTAGCTACGGGGTTGCATCCCAGTCCGATTGAACATGCAGATTTTGTAACCACGACGACGCACAAGACATTGCGCGGACCGCGCGGGGGATTGATCATGTGTAAGGAGCGTTATGCCAAGGAAATAGATTCCCAGGCATTTCCAGGCATCCAGGGCGGGCCTTTAATGCATGTGATTGCAGCGAAAGCAGTTTGCTTTCACGAAGCCCTGCAGCCGGGTTTTAAAAGCTACCAACAGCAGATTATAAAGAATGCCAAAGCACTGGCTGATGGCATGAAACGGAATGGCTATCGGCTGGTGAGTGGAGGAACTGACAACCACTTGATGTTGGTGGATGTGGGGGCCAAAGGCTTGACTGGCAAGGATTGCCAAATCATATTGGATGAAGCAGGTATAACCGTAAATAAAAACACCATTCCTTTCGAGACACGCTCCCCATTCCAAGCCAGCGGTATCCGACTGGGCACGCCTGCGGTAACAACACGAGGGATGAAAGAAACTGAGATGGCGGCGATTGCGGACATGATCAGCGAGGTTTTGATGGACATCAAGAATCTTGACACCGTAGCGGAGGTGCGCCATCGTGTCCGTGAATTGACTGCAAGATTTCCCTTGCCGTATTGAGTTTTGTGAACAATCCTTAGGGTGCTCCTGGTTGCTGGTAACCATTCCGATTTAATCGATCGAATTTTGACCTTCCAACCCGCGCCTGTCGCCAGGGTTCAATCAGCAGAAAGTCTGCATCCCCCGCGACGAATTAAAAAATTTATAATCACACCTTAGTTTATGCCCAGAGTTAGTACCAAAAAGACCATCAAACCGAAGGCTGCGAAAAAAGCAGTCAAGGCTGCGCCCCGTGAAGCGGTGGAGATTGCAGCAGAAGATAATGTAAATGTCGTGACTGGAGTTCCTGCTTCGGCTCCCGCACCGGCACCTGTCCCAATCCGTGCAGCAGCGCCAGCTCCCGCACCGGCTCAGCGACAGATGGAACTTGAGCCGCCAACAAAACCTGTTGAATCGCAGGATGAAGATCTGGAAGAGCGTCCCGCTCCCAAGGACAAGAAGGACAAGGACAGCAAGGATGTCGTCGTCAACTCATTGAACATTGCCAAATTGCAGGCGATGTCGATGACTGAGCTAAACCAGATGGCCAAGGACCTTGGGGTGGAGAACTTCGGCACCATGCGGAAGCATGAGGTTATTTTCCACATCCTCCAGAAAAATGCAGAACGCAGTGGTGTTCTTTTTTCCGAAGGCGTGCTGGAAGTGTTGCCGGAAGGTTTCGGCTTTCTGCGCTCGCAGAGTTTTAATTACTTGCCGTGCCCGGAAGACATTTATGTTTCGCCCTCTCAGATTCGTCGTTTCGATCTGCAGACCGGTAACTTGATTGCCGGCCAGATTCGTCCGCCGAAAGACAAGGAGCGATTCTTCGCGCTGCTCAAGGTTGAAGGTGTCGATAACGAAGAACCGGACAAGGCGAAGGACAAGACGCATTTTGACAACCTCACGCCGCTGTTTCCGAACAAGCGTTTCCTTTTGGAAACCGCTCATGACGAACTGTCCACACGAGTGCTGGACCTGGTCTGCCCAATTGGCAAAGGAACGCGTGGGTTGATCGTCGCCCCGCCGCGCACGGGTAAAACCGTTTTGATGCAGAAACTGGCAAATGCGGTTTTGAAGAATAATCCAGAGGCTTATTGCTTCATCTTGCTGATTGACGAACGTCCTGAAGAAGTGACGGACATGGAACGCAGCTGCCGTCCGGCGGAAGTGATCAGCTCCACCTTCGATGAACCACCTGAACGGCATGTGCAAGTGGCTGAAATGGTGATTGAGAAGGCCAAGCGCATGGTAGAACACAAGCGCGATGTGGTAATCCTGCTCGATTCAATCACGCGTCTGGCCCGTGCTTATAACACCGTCCAGCCACATTCTGGAAAGATTCTTTCTGGTGGTGTCGATGCGAATGCGTTGCACAAACCCAAGAGGTTTTTCGGCGCTGCCCGTAACATTGAGGAGGGTGGCTCGCTGACGATTATTGCGACGGCGCTGGTTGATACCGGTTCCCGCATGGACGAAGTCATTTTCGAAGAATTCAAAGGCACCGGCAATATGGAAGTTCACCTGGACCGCCATCTGGTCGATCGCCGCATATTTCCTTCGATCAACATCGAACTTTCCGGCACGCGTAAGGAAGAGTTGCTGTATCATCCCGAGGAGTACAACAAGGTGGTTGTATTGCGCCGCGCGCTTACGGGTGTGCCGCCGGTCGAATCGATGGAATTGATGCTGAACAAGCTTAAGAAGACCCGGAGTAACATTGAGTTCCTGCTGGGGATGGGAATTAGCTAAACTGATTCACGTTTTAATGGTGGCGAATCTGGAAGTCATGATTTTCCAGATTCGCCATATTTCTTTTGCTGGGATTGCTTTTCTCTGAACAAAGCGGCATATAAATGCGTCTAATAACGTCGGAAACAGCCAGGTTTAGATTCGAAATCAATAGAGTGATGTTCATTACAACAGTCAAAAAGGGTTTATATTCCGTCCGATGGGCGGTTCTGTCTGCTTTTGTTTTAGGATTGGTGGGCTGCCAAAAGGAGGAGATCAAAGTTTACACTGCGCCCAAGGATGTGGCTGCGCCTGCGGCGATGGCGGCGCAAGAGCCTGAATTATCTCCGCATGAGCACCGGGCAGTCCCGCAGGTCACCTATACCTTACCCAAAGGTTGGAAGGTAACCGGGCCCGGCAGGATGAGCGTGGTGGATTTTGACATTGTTGGGGATGATGGAAAGCAGGCTGGAGTGAGTGTTACACAGCTTGGCAATTTACAGGGCAAGGACGCACTTCTCGTGAACATGTTTCGGGTAAATTTGGGGATGAAAGAACTTTCTGACGAAGAAGCGGCGAAGGAGCTTAAACCGGTGAGTCTCGGAACGGAAACTGGAAAGCTTTTTGAGATTTCCGGCAAAAGAGATGCTGAATCGGCATCCGGGACAAACAGTCAAAGTCAAGTTGTGAGCGTGGTTACGGTTTTTGTGCATCATCCGGATGGGACCTGGTTCTATCGGTTGGCAGGTGATCCCACATTGGTGGAACAACAGAAGCCTGTTTTTCTGGAATTTCTAAAATCAGTTCAAATCAAGGAAACTAAAGAGACGCCTGCTACGGAGCCAGAAAAAGTGGCCGGTAATTTTAATTGGAATGTTCCCAAGAGCTGGAAGACGGAGGCTGCGGGACAAATGCAAGTCGCGCGGTTTGCGGTTTCAGGAAAAGACAACAGCAAAGCAGAGGTGTTTGTCAGTGTGTTTCCGAGCGACACAGGCGGGGCGCTGGCGAATGTAAATCGGTGGAGAAGGCAACTAGGGCTGGAAGAGACGGATGAGAATCAACTGGCAAAACTGGTGTCACCACTGGATGAATCCAATCCGCAATCCATACTGGTTGATATGACGAATCAAGGCCGGCGAATGATAGGGGCGATCATGCCGCGTAATGGACAATATTGGTTTTACAAGCTGCTCGGTGACGCCGAGGTGGTAAGTTCGGAGAAGGAAAACTTTGTAGCGTTCGCAAAATCGAATCCCTGACATGATCGACCGTATCGTTAAATTTTTTACTTCGCTCCGGCTGACAGTGTTTTGTCTGGGAGTCGGTGTCGTACTGGTTTTCCTTGGGACTTTGGCGCAGGTGAATGAAGGGTTGTATCTGGCGCAAAGCCGTTGGTTCCGTAGTTTTTTTGTTTGGTGGGGACCTCAAGGCGGAGGATGGCAAATACCTGTTTTTCCCGGTGGTTACCTGATTGGTTGCGTGTTGTTGCTTAATCTATTTGCGGCGCACATAAAGCGCTTTCAGCTTAGTTGGAAGAAGCTGGGCATCAATGTAACTCATTTCGGCATCATTTTGCTTTTGGCAGGACAGTTGGCGACGGATCTCCTTTCCCGTGAAACGCAAATGAGTTTTGCGGAGGGAGAAACCAAAAAGTATTCCGAGAATGTCATGAGGAATGAATTGGTTTTCCTGACTGACTCTGCAACTGCTGGTGAGGATGAGGTTGTTTCAATTCCGGTTTCATTGCTGAAGGAAAAGAAGGTAATCCACCATGACAAATTGCCTTTTACGATACGGCTGAAGGAGTATGTTGAAAATTGTGAAATTAGACTTCGCGCCCCGATGGTCGATACCGGTCCTCCTCCAGCTACTCAGGGATTGGGCAATCATCACACTGTCCTCCCGGAGCCCGAAACAAAGGAGTCGGATAAGCGCAATCTTCCCGCTGCCGTAATTGAAGTGTCAGACAGTAAAGGAGTATTGGGCACCTGGTTGGTTTCCCCCTGGTTTATGGACCAGCAAGAAATTGAAGTTGGCAACAAAACCTGGCGGGTTGCCTTGCGAGGTGAGCGACATTATCTTCCTTACACAGTGCAACTTTTGAGGACTACTCATGACGTTTATGCCGGTACGGATATTCCGAAGAATTTTCAGAGTCGCGTCCGGATTGAAAATCCGGGCAGAGGAGAAAATCGTGAGGTGGACATCTATATGAACAATCCGCTTCGTTATGAGGGCCAAACCTTTTATCAGTATCAAATGGGGCCTGCTGAATACGATCTAAACCGCGCGAGCAATCTTCAGGTAGTAAGGAATCCGAGCTGGCTGACACCTTATGTGGGTTGCCTGCTGGTGGGTGGAGGAATGGCGATTCAATTTTTGATGCATCTGGTTGGCTTTATTTCGAAACGGAGGACCGCATGAGGAAGTGGATGCCTTGGATTGTCGTTGCCATATTTGCGGTTTGGGTAGGTGGTTCCCTCCGCATGCCTCAGGACAGGGATTGGGCCTACCATCAGTTTGGCCGTTTGCCTGTGGTAACGGGCGGTCGCACCCAGCCTTTTGATTCGCTGGCACGAAACAGCCTTTTGCAGTTACGTGAGAAGCAGACTGCGAATTTGGAGCCTTGGAAAGAGTGGTACGACAAGCCGAAGATTATTTCGGCGAGTGAATGGGTTTTGGGAGTGATGATGAAATCGGAAGAGGCGGATCAATGGCCGGTATTCCGCATTGATAATCCCGATGTGAAAAGCCTGCTGTCGCTGCCGGCAGACCCCGAGCCAGTCAAGAAGTCGGATGGAAAGCATTATTCATGGGCGCAGATTCAGCCCAAGCTTGCGGACTTGCGGCGCGAGGCCACTCGAGCATCAAAAGTCGATCCGAGCAAGCGTCAGCCATATGATCAAGCATTACTCAAGCTTTGGAATGGCCAACAAGTTTACAGGCATTTGAAGGTGGCGCTTGGCCCTGCCGGCAGAGGAGACCTGGATAATGCGCTTAAACCTTACCAGGATAATGTGGAGGCAGGACGGACTGCCTACTTCGCGCAAACAGAAAAAAGGGCTTTTGACGAGGCCGCCCTCGACTGGCTCGTGGATCAAACGGAGACGCCGCTGATCGTGCCAATGGCAAATGCATCGGGCGCGAAAGACTTGCAATGGAAGCGGGTGCTTCAAAGCGTTATCGAAACAAGTAATTCCAATTCGCCCGTGGACTTTTCCATTCAAGAATATAATAGGATGGCCAGGGCTTATCGTGCGGGGAATGCTGGCGAATTCAATGCGGCGGTTAATGAATATCAGACCAAATTGGTGGAGAATTTTACGCCTGCCTTGAAGGAGGCTCGCTCGGAACAGTTATTCAACACGATTGAGCCGTTTTATAAGGCCATGGTTTTGGATGTGTGTGCATTTCTTTTTGTACTGGGTTATTGGTTCAAGCCAAAACAGTGGGATTATTTGCGCAAGACCGCGGTTGCGGTGGTTCTGCTGGCGTTGGTGGTGCACACCTCGGGACTTATTTTCCGCATCGTGCTGCAAGGACGTCCGCCTGTAACAAATTTATATTCCTCCGCCATCTTCATCGGCTGGGGAGCAACCATTTTGGGACTGGTGCTGGAGCGTTTTTGGCGGAACTCCATCGGCGTGGCCGTTTCAGCGATCATCGGATTTCTGACTTTGATCATCGCGCATCATTTGAGCTTTGGTGGCGACACCATGGAGATGATGCGTGCGGTTTTGGATACTAATTTCTGGCTGGCGACGCATGTGGTGGTGGTGACGCTGGGATATGCCTCAACTTTCGTGGCCGGTTTTCTGGCGATCATCTACATCGTGTTGGGCGTGTTTACGAAAGTGTTAAACGCCGATATGCGAAAGTCCTTGAACCGCATGATTTATGGAATCATTTGCTTTGCAGCACTATTCAGTTTCGTGGGGACGGTGCTTGGTGGCATCTGGGCCGATCAATCGTGGGGACGTTTCTGGGGCTGGGATCCGAAGGAGAATGGCGCGTTGATTATTGTCCTTTGGAACGCGTTAATTCTTCACGCTCGCTGGGGTGGAATGGTTAAGGAACGGGGACTGGCGAATATGGCCTTGGTAGGTAATATTGTGACGAGTTGGTCATGGTTCGGAGTGAACATGCTGGGAATTGGGCTCCACTCGTATGGATTTACTGATGCAGCCTTCCGCTGGTTGATGACATTTGTATTCAGCCAGTTGGTGTTGATAGGCTTAGGGCTGTTGCCCAGGCAGATGTGGAAGAGTTTCAGAGAAGAAGAAAATAGTGGTGCGCCACCGACGTCTGGCAAGCGTAAAAAGGAGATGGCTTCCGCTACTTCTTAATCAGGATTTCGCCCAGTTTTGGTGCTGTTAAAGGCTTTGACGTCAAAGCCTTCTTACCTTACCGTTCTATCGCTAATTCTCAAAGGTTTACATGATCGGATTTATTGTCAAAAAATTTATTGGTTCGAGAAACGACCGTGAGGTCAAGAAGCTTCGCCCCACGGCCGTGAAGATCAACGAGCTGGAGCTGGAGTTGCAAAAGCTCCCGGATGACGCGCTGCGTCAAAAAACGGCGGAGTGGAAGGCGCGTTTTGCAAAGATAGAAGACAAGCTGGAACTGGCCTCGACCTTGAATGAGATTTTGCCGGAGGCTTTTGCGGTGGTGAAGAGTGCTGCGCGCCGTTTGTGCGGGCAGGAAATCATCGTGCGCGGGCATCCTTTAAAATGGGAGATGGTACATTTCGACGTGCAGTTGATCGGTGGTATCGGACTGCATAATGGCAAGATTGCGGAAATGGCGACGGGTGAAGGCAAGACGTTGGTGGGAACTTTGCCGGTGTATTTGAATGCTTTGACCGGTCGCGGCGTGCACGTGGTTACCGTCAATGATTACCTGGCGGCACGCGATAGCGAGTGGATGGGTGCTCTTTATAAATTTTTAGGCCTGACTGTGGGTTGTATTTTGCATGATCAACCGCCGCAAGTCCGTCGCGAACAATATGGTTGCGACATTACCTACGGCACCAATGCGGAGTTTGGTTTTGATTATCTTCGCGACAACGGCATGGCTTCCCGCAAAGAGGAGCAGGTGCAACGCGGTCATTATTTCGCGATTGTGGACGAAGTGGATTCCATCCTCGTGGACGAGGCGAGAACGCCGTTGATCATCAGTGGGCCAGCCGTTGTCAACGTGGACAACCAATACGGCGAGTTCAAGCCGGCGGTGGAATCGTTGATTCAAGCCCAAGGCAAGCTATGCAGCCGGTATATACGGGAGGCAGAAGAGCTTTTGAAAAAGTTGAAACCAGAGGATGGTTCCAATCCTAAAAGTCCGGAAGCACTGGAGAAGGAAGTGGGATTGTTGCTCTACCGTGTGAAGGTCGGCCAGCCTAGATCAGAGGAATTGATGAAGCTGCTGGAAGACCCAACTGTCCTCCGCATGATGAATAAGGCGGAATTGGAATTGCATGGCGATCAATCCAAGAAGGATCTTTACGCCCAGAAGGAAGAGTTGTTTTTCGCGATTGATGAGAAGAGCCACGAGGCGGATTTGACTGAAAAAGGTCGTGAATACTTAAGTCCCAAAGATGCCGACGCGTTCATGTTGCCGGACATTAGTACGGCATTGCATGAAATTGATAACGGTGCTGAGACTGATCCTCGCAAGCGCGTGGAAGCCAAAGCGAAGGTTCAATCAGAATTTGAAACCAGGGCACAACGCATCCATTCCATTTCCCAGCTGCTCAAGGCTTACAGCCTTTACCAAAAGGAAGTCCAATATATCGTTCAGGACAACAAGGTTATCATTGTCGATGAAAACACGGGCCGGCCAATGACGGGCCGTCGTTGGAGCGACGGTTTGCACCAGGCAGTGGAAGCGAAGGAAGGCGTGGAAATTGAACGTGAGACTCAAACCCTGGCAACGATTACCATCCAGAACTACTTTCGTCTTTATGAAAAGCTGGCAGGTATGACCGGTACGGCTGAAACCGAAGCTGGCGAGTTTCACGACATCTACAAGCTTGGTGTGGCGGTGATCCCCACGAATCGTCCGGTTCAGCGCAAGGATGCCAACGATTCTGTCTATAAAACGAGGCGTGAGAAATACAACGCCGTTTTAAAGGAGATCCAAACCATCCACCAGCAAGGGCGACCCATTCTAGTTGGCACCATCTCGGTGGAAGTGAGTGAAATACTTTCGCGACTACTAAAAAAGGCCGGCATTATTCACTCGGTGTTGAACGCCAAGTACCATGAGCAGGAAGCGGAAATTGTTTCACGTGCCGGCCAAAGAAGCGGCGTGACGATTGCCACGAACATGGCTGGTCGTGGAACGGACATCAAGCTCGGCCCGGGGATTGCTGACCTCGGCGGCTTGCACGTCATCGGCACTGAACGTCACGAATCCCGTCGTATCGACCGCCAATTGCGCGGTCGTTGTGCACGCCAAGGCGATCCTGGTTCCTCACACTTTTTCATTTCGCTTGAGGATGATTTGATGCGTTTATTCGGCTCAGACCGGATCGTCAAATACATGGAGAAGATGGGATTGGAAGAGGGCCAGGAACTGGAGCATCCGTTGTTGAATCGTTCCATCGAGCAGGCCCAGAAGCGGGTGGAGCAGCACAATTTCCAGATTCGCAAACGCACGCTCGAATATGACGATGTGATGAACAAGCAGCGCGAAGTCATTTACGGCTTCCGCAACGAGATCATCAATTCCGACGATGTGCGTGACCGCCTGATGGATATCATGGAAGAAGTCGTGATCCAGAAGGTGGAACAGTTCACGGCTTCCGATGCCGATATGACGGAATGGCGATTGCGCGGTCTGTCCGACTGGGTAAATCTGAATTTCCCTCTGGGTATTCCAGAAGAGCAATTTGAAAAGGCTGCCAAGGCTGGCAATGAAGAGCCGGTGGCTGGTTCGATTTATGATGGATTGAATCCGGCCCAGTTTGCACTGTGCAACTTTATTTCGGACAAGGTGCATGATGCTTACAAGCTGAAGGTGGATTTCGAAAATCCGGAAGCATTGAAATCGATTGAGCGTTACACGATTTTGAGCGCCATCGACAAGTTGTGGCAGGAGCACCTCTATGAGATGGACAGCCTGCGTTACAGCATCGGTTTGCGAGCGCATGGCCAGCGCGATCCGTTGATCGAATACAAAGCCGAGGCATTCAAGATTTTCGAAGAGTTGATGGTGAACATCAAGTCGGAGATTTGTCACAACATTTTCCGTAGCGCCTCCAGCTTGATGGCGTTCGAGAACTTTCTGCGCAATGTGCCGAAGGTGACCGAGCATCAGGACACCAACGCGTTTGGCGGAGCGGCAGCCCAGACTGGCGGCAATGCCAGTGACATGGTGACTGAAGCCAGTGAAGCGATTGAGAAGGCCAAACCGGTACGCACCGGCCCGAAAGTAGGTCGCAATGACCCTTGTCCATGCAAGAGCGGCAAGAAATATAAGCAATGCTGCGGCAAGTAAGCGCTTGTTAAATAGGCTTGCAGGGCGGGCTGGGTTTTGGTTCAGTGCAGTTGATTTGCAACTGGAAAGAAAATTCCATTTCGTTGCGAAACCAGCCCTTGCTGGTTTGCTGGCCATCCTGTTGCTCTGCTTCTCCACGCTGGCCGCGAGTCCGACGCTCCATCAACTGATCCATTCCGATTCAGCGCCGGACAGCCAGTCCTGCGTTGTTTGCCTGCTGGCACAAGGGCAGGCAAATTCGGTTGCGATCATTTCAATCGCTGCTGTTTTCGTTTTCGCCCTCTTGCTTCTGGTAGAGGTTGCCAGGGCGGCAGCTTTTCTTCAGTTTGATTATCGATTCGCTCCCAGCCGGGGGCCGCCCTCTGTTTCTTCTTCTCACGCCTGGTAGTCAGTTCGTCCCTTTAATTCCAATACCATAAATGTGCGGCTTGAATGCCGTCGTTTATGTGCCCGTTGATAGAAGAAGAAAAATGAAAATTTATAAAATTATTGGGTGGTCTTCTGCCCTTTGCCTGAGTGCAACCCTGCTTCGGGCCCAGGAGACAAATGAAGTGGAGCTTTTGCGGCGTCAACTTAAGGATGCCACGGAAAACTTCGACAAAGTCGTCAGAGAGCAGCGTCAAATCATTGATTCGTTAAACAAGCGGTTGGATGCCCTCTCGCAATCACAGGGTCAAATAACCAATGCCCAGCAGCAGCCGATGCTCGCGACCAGTCCATCGGCGTCAACAAACCAACCTTCAGCTAGTACTCCGCCGACCAACGATCAGGCTACCGCAGCTGAGAAAGCGAAGTTGGAGGAACAACTGGCAAAGGATCTGGCAGCCAATGCCGAACCCGCTCCGGCCAAATCAGCGACTGCTGCGGGCAAGTCGATTGATCTGTCGCAGCCACTAACGATTGCCAGGGCAGGCTCAGCCTATATGAACATCAGCTTTGATACGTTGATGGATTTTGGCTGGTCAACGGCGCGTGATCCATCCGCTCAACTTCAACTCGGCGATCACGATCCCATCAAACGCGGATTCTCCCTGCGCAATGCTGAACTGGCGGTGGACGGAGCTGTGGACCCTTACTTCAAAGGGTTCGGGAATATTGTTCTCAAGTTGGATCAAAACAACCAAACCAGTGTTGAGTTGGAAGAGGCGTACCTGGTGACCACCTCATTGCCACATAACTTGCAATTAAAGGCGGGACAGTTTTTTGCAGCTTTTGGACGACAGAATCCGCAGCACCCGCATCAGTGGGCGTTTGTGGACGATCCGATCATTCTGACGCGCGCTTTCGGTCCGGATGGATTACGGAGTATTGGGACGCAGCTATCCTATTTGCTGCCGCTCCCATTTTATACCGAAGCGTTCCTGGGAGTGCTGGATGGGCAGGGTGGGACGTCGTTCAGCTTTCGTAATCCGGGCGATCCTGATGTTACCGGTGTGTCCCGTTTTCGAGGCCGCGCGACATTTGACCGCTCACTGCGCGGTCCGCAGGATTTGGTTTATGTTCCGCGGTTGGCTTCTTCGTTTGAGGTGACAGAGCAACAAACGTTGGTGCTGGGAGCTTCAGGCGCTTTTGGATCGAATGAAACGGGGCCGCACAGCCGGTCTGAGGTGTATGGAGTGGATGCGTACTGGAAGTGGAAATCACTCAATGCGAATGAAGGTTTCCCCTTCGTTTCCTTCCAGACAGAAGGATTGTTCATACGATACGGAGCGGGAGCAGATCCGACCGCGACGTTGCCGGGACCATTGCCGGCGGAGAACCTGCACGATTGGGGAATGTATTCCCAGGTGCTCTGGGGTTTTAAACCGCATTGGGTGGCCGGACTGCGCGGCGAGTATGTGAATGGTGATGCCGGGGCTTTCGATCCATTTGATCCATTTCGTGGGGAACGGACACGCGTGTCTCCGAACATGACGTGGTTCCCGAGCGAGTTTTCCAAAATACGTCTACAATATAATTTCGATAACGGCGAGTTCATCGGCCAACAACATTCAGTATGGATGCAGGTGGAATTCCTGCTGGGTGCTCATGGTGCACATAAATTTTAAAAAGAAAGAAAACAAGTTATGAAAAAGTTTAAATTAAGTTTTGTACTCCTTGCGGCGCTGTTGCCGTTGATGGCGCAAGCCAAGATGAAGGTGATAGCCACGACCCCTGATTTGGGTTCAATCGCCGAAGCGATCGGTGGAGACAAAGTGGAAGTGACCACGTTGGCGCGTCCGACGGAAGATCCGCATTTCGTCGATGCGAAGCCGAGCTTCATTGTGAAGCTGAATCGCGCGGATGCGTTGGTGGAAGGCGGGGCGGAGTTGGAGATTGGCTGGCTGCCGCGCCTGCTGGATGACGCGCGCAACAATAAGCTGGAGCCCGGCGCACCAGCACACATTTCCGCGAGCCAGGGAATCCAGTTGTTGGAAGTGCCGGCGACCCTGGATCGTTCCAAGGGGGATATTCATGCAGCAGGTAATCCGCACTTCATGACGGACCCCATGAACGGGAAAATCGTGGCGCAGCATATTGCGGATTCGTTTTCGGCACTGGACCCGAAGTCGAGTGAGACCTACAAGGCCAACTTAAAAAAGTTTACCGGTGAATTGGATGCCAAGATGGGCGAGTGGGATAAGTTGCTGGCACCTTATAAGGGGCAGGAGGTTATAGCATATCACGATTCGTGGCCTTACTTCGCGAAGCGGTTCGGTCTGAACATCGATATGTTTCTCGAACCAAAACCGGGTATCCCACCCACGCCTTCACATCTGGCGGAAGTCATCATAAAAATGAAGCAGAACAAAGATCATGTTATCATTGTTGATCCCTATCAGAATCGTAAAACCGCAGATACGGTTGCCCGCAACACCGATGCGACTGTCGTGCAGGTGACCCAGTTCCCCGGCGGTGTGAAAGGGACGGAAGGTGGTTACATTCAGATGATGGATTATTTGGTAAAATCGATTGCCACCGCGTTGGGCGAAAAGAAGTGATGATGAGTTCATGCGCGGCAATTGTCAGCGTGAAGCGCAGGCGATTGCCGCGATAACCGCGGTAAAGATATGAGTGAAATATTGTCCGTAATGAAGTGGCCGCTGATTGCGTGCCTATTGTTGCCCGGGTTCCTGGTTTATTTGGGACTGCACATTGTGCGGCGAGAGATTATTTTCGTGGATCTTTCGCTAGCGCAGGTGGCGACGCTGGGAACATGTGTGGCCATCCTGATGCATTATGAACCGAACTCGACCCAGGCTTACCTCTTATCCCTTGCCTTCACGTTCATCGGCGCAATCATTTTTACCGTCACGCGCAACAAAGGACACCAACATGTGCCGCAGGAGGCATTGATTGGAATTGTGTATGTGGTGGCGGCGGCCCTGGGGATTTTGTTATTGAGTCGAAGTGCAGAAGGCAATGAAGAGTTGCGCCGCACCTTGATTGGGGACGTGCTGCTGGTCGATCCGAAACAAGTGATGAAGACTTTTGGGCTTTATGTTGGGGTCGGGGTGGTTCATTTTATTTTCCGTAAGCAGTTTCACGCCATTTCATTCGAACCTGAACGGGCGGAAGCCGAGGGGATTCGGGTTAAATGGTGGGACTTTCTTTTTTACGTGCTGTTCGGATTGGTGGTCACAAGCTTCGTGCAGATCGGTGGTGTGTTGCTCGTGTTCTCGTTTTTGATTGTGCCGGCGGTTTGCGCCAACTTTCTGGCGAACAAATTGCGCTGGTTGCTTTTAATTGGTTGGACCGTAGCGACGGTTTCGAGTGTCGTAGGGCTTTATGGGTCCTACAAAATGGATTTGCCAACCGGTGCGGCAATCGTTTGTGTCTTGGGAGCGTCTTTGTTGCTCGTCGGAATTTTTGCAGCCTTTCGCAAAAAGCCCTGTGATCCAGAAGAGTGTGGTGCCGGTCGCGAGCCTGTGAGTGCCAAGGCGGAACAGAACAGGTAGGTGCGGATTAGACAACACTTCAATTCAAATCATTAGAGCAACTAAAGTGCTTGCCTTTAGTTGCTTCTGAATTAATTTTCGTAAGAATGGGATCACGAATCTGGTAAGGGGAGTTAATGCTGAATTCGTCCTCTGCGGGTGGATTGAAGATTGAAATAGGCTGTATGCGTATTGATTTGCGTGTTGCGGTGTCCTCGTAAAAACCCTTTGTTATCAGGTATTTAGCAACCTGTTCCCAAGCTTGGTATTAGCCCGGAAAAGTGTTCGTTAATTTCTTTAAAAAAAGCTTGTGAAAAATTTCACGATGAGGCAATTTTTCACCCGCTCTCGACGGAGTGTCGGTCAACTGGGGAAAAAGTGTCCCCAAAAAATAACGATTTAGAATTTTTGTGATGCGTTTCATAAGATTGATTCTGGCGGTGGCTTTAATGGCGGGGATGCCAATGATCGCCCGTTGTGCTGATAAGGTCGAAGCCCCCGCAGCAGACTCCACTCATGCGGTGGTGGCTGCAGCGCAGGAACATGCTGGTGAAGCCAAGGCGGGACCTGAAAAGGAAGAAGGGGTTTCGCTCAAACCTATTGAGATCTGGCACATCGGAAAGCTTCCCATCACGAACTCCATGTTGGTCACCTGGATTGTGGCGATTGTGATCATCGTGTTCGCCCGCATCGCTACTCGCAACATCAAGGAAGTGCCTATGGGAGCCCAAAATTTTTGGGAATGGTTGGTTGAGAGCCTTTATAACTTTCTTCGGGACCTGATTGGCAGTGATCTGGTTCGGCGGACCTTCTGGTTCTTTGCAACGATCTTCATTTTAATTCTGGCATGTAACTGGTTTGGGCTTATTCCTGGAGTTGGCACGATAGGCTATGGACATAAGGCTCCGGATGGAGGGTTTGTTGTTGACCAACCGCTATTCCGTGGTGCTAACGCCGACTTGAATATGACCTTTGCGATGTCGATGGTTTTCTTCGCCTGCTGGCTTTACTGGGCGATTACTTCCAATGGCGTGGGTGGCTTTCTGGGGCACATCTTTGGTGTCAAAGGTAACACCGCTGGTTTCATGAAGGTGTTGATGGTCATTGTTTTCTTCTGCGTTGGTATCCTGGAAGTGATTTCCATCCTCTTTCGCCCGGTTTCACTCAGTTTCCGTCTCTTCGGTAACGTGTATGCCGGTGAGAGCATGTTGGAAGCGATGTCACACATCGTTCCCAAGCTCGGCTGGTTGATACCCATTCCGTTCTACTTCATGGAGCTTTTGGTTGGGTTAGTACAGGCGCTTGTGTTCATGTTGTTGACGGCGGTGTTCACGCTGTTGATAGCCTCACACGCGGATGATCACGATGCGGCACATCCACACCACTAAAACACTTTCAATGGCTTGACCGTGTTCAATCGCGGGAGCCATTGAGCAACAAAAGGAAAAAACATGTTAATGCCCTTATTGGCAGAAATCACGGGTAACCTGCACATCGGTTTGGCAGCTCTCGGAGCAGCTATCGGTGTAGGAATCATTGGTATGAAGGCTTCGGAAGCAGTGGGACGCAATCCCGGCGCTGCAACTCCGATTCTCGTTCAAGCCATTTTGAGCACGGCCTTCGCTGAAGGTATCGTGTTCTTCGCCATCTACCTGGCAAGGGGTCAATAAGACCCTCAGGCGCGGAGTTAAATCCGCGCCTGTATTTTCCTTGGAATTTAAATATGAATCATTTGTTAATTCTTGCAGCCGCTCAAGGGAATCCGTTTGAGGATATCGCGAAGCAATTCGGTTTCAATTGGCCTTCGTTTATCGCGCAGGTGATCAGCTTCCTGATCGTTGCAGGATTGCTCTACAAGTTTGCCTATCAGCCAATCTTGAAAATCCTAGATGAGCGCCGCAAACGCATCGAGGAGAGCCTGGCGAATGCCGAGAAGATCAAGGCGGAAGTCGCCAGCACCGAAGTCGCCCGTCAGGAGATCCTGGCAAAGGCAAATACGCAGGCCAACAAGTTGATTGAAGAGGCGCGTGCTGCAGCGAACAAGGTTCGCGAGACCGAAACGCAGAAGGCGATTGGTGAAGCGGCGCAGATCATTGCCAAAGCCCGTGAAGCCACTGTGGCTGAACGTGCGGCCGAAATGGCCAAATTGCGCCGGGAAGTGGGACAACTGGTGGTTCGCACTACGGCGCAGGTTACCGGCAAGATTCTTACACCGGAAGACCAGAAGCGCCTGGTGGATGATACGAACAAGCAATTGGCAGCCTAAGAGTTTTTAAATGAAAATCTCCAAACAAGATCGCCGCGAAGCCAAGCAACTCTTCCGCAGTTGTGTGGCCAACGGAGTGTTGGATGAGAACCGCGTCCGGCAGGCCGTCAGCGCCGTGTTGGCCCAGAAGCCGCGCGGATATTTTGCGATCCTGAGCCAGTTTCAAAAATTGGTGAAGCTTGACTTGGATCGTCGTGCCGCGAAGGTGGAGAGTGCCACGGCATTAACCCCGGAGATGCAGGCATCGGTAAAAAATAACCTGACCAGCAAGTATGGGCAGGGTTTGAACATCACCTTTGCGCAAAATCCAGCATTGCTCGGTGGATTGCGAATCCAGGTGGGTAGCGATGTGTATGATGGCAGTGTGCGTGCACGGCTGCAAAGTTTGGAAGAGTCCCTGTAATTTTTAGATCTGATTTTAAAGAGAGCCTATGAGTAATTTATTACAAGAAATCGAAGCCCAAATTTCGGGTGTCAAGACCAGCGTAGCGAAGCAGAATGTTGGCATTGTGCGCGAAATCGGTGACGGCGTAGCCAAGATTGAAGGTCTGACTGATGCGATGCTTAACGAGATGCTTGATTTCGGCAACGGAATCGTCGGCCTCGCGTTGAACCTGGAAGAAAACGAAGTTGGCGCGATTATTCTTGGTGAATATACCAGCATTCGCGAAGGCCAGGAAGTGCGCACCACCGGCAAGTTGTTGCAGGTGCCAGTGGGCAAAGGCCTGCTTGGCCGCGTGGTGAACTCACTGGGCCAGCCCGTCGATGGCAAGGGACCGATCACGAGCGATGTCAGCTATCCTGTTGAGAAAATTGCTCCGGGCATCATCAAACGCCGGTCGGTCAGTCAGCCAGTGCAAACTGGTATCATGGCGGTTGACGCGATGATTCCAATTGGCCGTGGCCAGCGCGAATTGATCATTGGTGACCGTTCCACTGGCAAGACGACCATTGGCGTGGACACGATGATCAATCAAGCCCGCATCAACAAGGCAGCAGAAGCTGCCGGGGACAAGAGTTTTCGTCCCATCTACAACATTTATGTAGCGATCGGCCAGAAGCAGTCGAACATTGCGCGCGTGATTAATGTGTTGGAGGAGGCCGGTGCGATGCCTTACACCATCATTGTGGTGGCGGCCGCTTCTGATTCAGCCACGAACCAGTATCTTGCACCGTTCGCCGGTGCGGCGATGGGCGAATGGTTCATGGATAACGGCATGGACGCCTTGATCATTTATGATGATCTTTCCAAGCACGCAGTTGCTTATCGCCAGGTGTCACTGGTGTTGAAGCGCCCGTCAGGCCGCGAAGCTTATCCTGGTGACGTATTCTATTTGCACAGCCGCTTGTTGGAACGTTCGGCTCGTGTGAGCGAGAAGTACGGCAATGGTTCATTGACCGCGCTTCCGATCATTGAAACGCAAGCCGGTGACGTTTCGGCGTATATTCCGACCAACGTGATTTCGATTACGGACGGCCAGATTTACCTTGAAACAGACTTGTTCTATCAAGGTGTTCGTCCGGCTATTTCTGTCGGTCTCTCGGTCTCCCGCGTGGGTTCGGCGGCGCAGATCAAAGCGATGAAGCAGGTGGCAGGCCGTATCAAAGGTGACCTCGCCCAGTTCCGCGAATTGGCTGCGTTCGCGCAGTTCGGTTCCGATCTGGATGCCAGGACGCAGGCCCAGCTTGAACGTGGCAAGCGCATCGTGGAAGTGTTCAAGCAGCCGCAGTACAATCCAATTGCCGTGGAAGTTCAGGCTGCGACTTTGTGGACGGTGCAGAATGGTTTCATGGATGACGTGGCCGTGGACAAGATCAAAGATTTCCAGAAAAAACTTACCGAATATTTGACTACCCGGAAGTCCGAGCTGATGGGCAAGATTCTGAAAGAAAAAGCACTTTCTGACCCGCTTATTGCCGAGTTAAAGGCAGCGGTGACCGAGTTCAAGCAAACATACAAGTAAACGATCATGCCGAGCACGCGCGACATACGCCGACGCATCAAGTCGGTCAAAAACACGGCGCAGATTACCAAAGCCATGCAGATGGTTGCGGCATCCAAAATGCGCAAAGCGCAGGGTGCTGCGCTGGCGGGACGCCCATACGCCACTTTGATGAACGAGGTGCTCGCCGAAGTGACGACCGGGGCAGGGGACTTTACCCATCCACTACTGGAAAAGCGGGAGGTCAAGAAGCGCGCGCTGATCGTCGTGAGCACAGACAAAGGTTTGTGCGGCGGCCTGAACAGCAATTTGATGCGTGAGGCGGCGAAGTTTGATCGTGACATCACGGTGTTCATCACGGCAGGGCGCAAGGGTTCCCAATTCATCGCACGCACGAAGCGGCAATTGGTGGCCGAGTTTACTTACAAGGATGCACCATTGTTTAGTGAAGCGCGGGCAATCTCCCGGTTCGCCCGCGAGATGTTCGAAAAGGGCGAAGTGGACCAGGTGGATATTCTTTTCACCAATTTCATTTCAACCCTGAACCAGAAACCTGAAGTGGTGCCGTTTTTACCGGTGGGCGAAATCACCGGGGTGACTGCGGGAGTTCATGGCCATGCCAATGTGGAAGCGCTGGCCAAGGGAACGACGGAGTTCATTTATGAACCCGGTGTTGCCGGTGTGCTGGGAGCCTTGCTGCCGCATTACCTGAACTTCAAGGTTTACCAGATTTTGCTGGAAGCGAAGGCGAGCGAACACAGCTCCCGCATGGTGGCGATGAAGAACGCCACGGATAACGCGAAACAATTGATCAAGGACCTGACGCTGGAATACAATAAATTGCGCCAGGCGAATATCACGAAAGAACTTTTGGAAATTACCAGCGCCGCGATGGCGATGAGCTAAATAAAGATCACATGAATAAAGGTAAAATCGTACAAATCATCGGTCCGGTCGTGGACGTGGAGTTCACGGGCCAGCTCCCCGCGATTTATAACGCGCTGACCGTGGAATTCACCACCCAAGGTCACGTGACCAAGCTGACGCTGGAAGTGCAGCAGCACCTCGGCGACAACTGGGTGCGCGCGGTGGCCATGTCTTCGACTGAAGGGTTGAAGCGCGGACTGGAAGTCGTGGATACCGGCGGCCCCATCACGATGCCTGTTGGCGAAGCGGTAATGGGCCGTGTGTTCAACGTCACTGGTGACCCGGTTGACGAGCAAGGGCCGGTCAAGGCGGACAAGCAATATTCGATTCATCGCACGGCTCCCCCGTTGGTAGATCAATCAACCTCTCCGCAAGTGCTGAGCACGGGTATTAAAGTCATCGACCTCATTTGTCCCTTCTTGAAGGGTGGCAAGGTCGGAGCATTCGGTGGCGCTGGTGTCGGCAAGACTGTCGTGATCATGGAACTGATCAACAACATCGCCAAGTTGCACGGTGGTGTCTCCATGTTCGCCGGCGTTGGTGAACGCACCCGTGAAGGCAACGACCTTTACAATGAAATGATCGAAGCGGACGTCATCAAGGTCGAGAAGGATGAGAAAGGTCATCCGAAGATCGGCTCTAATGGTATGCCGATTCTTAAGCCTGGTTCCCGAATTGGCCTCGTCTATGGCCAGATGAACGAGCCACCCGGTGCCCGTTTGCGTGTAGCGTTGTCGGCTCTGGCAGTGACGGAATATTTCCGTGACGAGAAGAACCAGGACGTGTTGCTGTTCATCGATAACATTTTCCGTTTCTCCCAAGCCGGCTCAGAAGTATCCGCTTTGCTGGGCCGCACGCCGAGCGCCGTGGGTTATCAGCCGACTTTGGCGGCAGAAATGGGCAACTTGCAGGAACGTATTACTTCGACCAAGAAGGGTTCCATTACTTCGTTCCAGGCAGTTTATGTGCCTGCTGACGATTTGACTGATCCGGCACCGGCGACCACATTCGCGCATTTGGACGCCACAATTGTGTTGGAGCGATCCATCGCTGAATTGGGTCTCTTCCCGGCCGTGGATCCTTTGGCCTCGAACTCCCGTGCTTTGACACCGGAAATCGTGGGGCAGGAGCATTATGACGTGGCTCGTGGCGTGCAACGCGTGTTGCAGCGTTACAAGGACCTGCAGGACATCATCGCTATTTTGGGTATGGACGAATTGTCGCCTGAGGACAAGACGACCGTGTTCCGTGCCCGCAAGATTCAGAGATTCCTGAGCCAGCCGTTTACTGTGGCGGAGGTGTTTACTGGACGCAAAGGCAAGCAGGTGCCTGTGGCTGACACCGTGAAGGGGTTCAAGGAAATCCTGGAAGGGAAGCACGACGATGTTGCAGAAGGTAACTTCTATATGAAGGGCGGCATCGAGGAAATCAAGGAAGCCTAAACAATTACGAACCTCGGGTTTCGAATTTGAATTCGAAACCTGAAGTTCAAAACTTAAATCGCGAACATGGCCAACACTTTAAAACTCGAGATCGTCACTCCAGAGGCGAAGACCTATTCTGAAGATGTCGATATGGTCACGTTGCCCGGGGCGGAAGGGGAGATGGGAATTTTCCCAAATCACGTTCCGTTGATGACGCAGATCGTGCCGGGTGAAATCGGTGTCCGGAAGGACGGGCGGGATTACTTTCTGGCCGTGGGTGAAGGGTTTGCCGAGATTACCGGTACTCGCGTGGCGATCCTGACGGACATGGCAATCAAGGCGGAGAATATCGATGAGGCCAAGGCTGAGGAGGCTAAACGTCGTGCTGAAGCCCGTCTGGCTGAGAAGCTGGATGATGAACAGGCCGCGATGGTAAGCGCTTCACTGGCGCATTCGATTGCCCAGTTGAAGGTCAAGCGTCGTCATCACGGATAAGAGCTTCCTAAACATTTCAAAGGCGCTACGAAAGTAGCGCCTTTTTTGTCTACCATGTGCAAGGGTATTTTATGAAATCTGTTCCGAGTGAACTTTGCTACACACGTGCAGGAAATGCCCGATGTGAAGCTGATTAGCGAAGTTTTGGATATTATCTTTATGAGGTCCTGATCTGCATCTGACAGCCCACGCTGGAATAATAGGCTTTTGTTATCAGCTAATAACTCAAAAGTTTTTCCTGAAAATAAAGTTCTCGCACGCGGAGTTCATGAAACTCCAACCTGCGAGAAGCAGTGGTGACTTTAGGAATATTGGTAGAGTTCCATGATTCGGCGGGCGTGATTGGAATGTGGCAGCAGAAAGGAATCGTATTTTTTATTCGGGTCCGGCTTGACGTCACGGACAAGGAAATTGGCGGCTTCACCTGGCAGATTGAGGCCAAAGAAGGCAAATACTCCTTCCATGGTTTCGATGGGTTTACTGCATAAGTCCTCGAAACGAAGCGTGTGGATGGGTGATTTCATCGTGGCCTTCGCCTGCAGGACCCAATCTTCATGGAGAGCCCAGCGGTCCAGAACGAACTCAGGACGTTTCTTCCAAAATTCGGGGACGACAGGCCAGGTTTTAACGGCTTCGAGCTTGCTGGCGATCACTGCGCGGGGATGGCGAACAATATGAAGGTAACGAGCATCGGGAAAATGTTCCTCAATGAAAGGTCTAAGTTCAGGATCGCTTTGCTGGACGGGTTTTTTATCGCCAACCCATTTGATGCTGCTCGCGGGAGGAGTGGGGGCAGCAAGTCTTCGCAAATGTTCTTCAACGCGACAGAACGTATTAAAAATGGCTTTTCCGTCGTTTGCGAGTGAGGGAGAGGAGTTGAATATGTGAGCACAATCCTGAAGCGTTTTGTTCATGCCCAGCGGACCGTCCCACGGATAGCACTGATATCTCCGGGGCCATTCATTTCTGGCCTGATAAAGAATCCAGAGGATATCAGACTCGTGACTGGCAAACATCTCAGGATGCAAATTCAGCAATCGAACGAGCAGGCTGGTGCCGGATCGTTTATTGCCCATAAAGAAAAATTGTCGGGGCATTTTCTGCTTTTAACCAAGTTGTGCGCTTTCAGTTATACTAACCGGTGACTCTCCGGTTCTTTTCATTTAAGCAGATTTCCCAAACAAGAATACTGGGGTGCATACCCCATGGCGCGAACGTTGAAAAACTTGGTGGTTGAGAACCACGCGAAGTAATTAATAGGATGACTTGTCGAAGGGGAGGCGCATTTACTGAAGGGTGATGGCTGCGTGGCAAGGTCGCCAAAAGAGAGTGTTACGAATCGAGTATGCGAGCAAGTTGAAGGATGGCCAATGTCTGCCTCGTGTCTTCGATGCTAAACAGTGCGAAGAGCCTAAACAGGACTTATGTCCGGCTCCAATGCGTTGATGGCGACGGATTAGTTATTTGATTTTAACTTTGGAGAGGTCGATTTTGGGTTTGGGCCATTTCATTTTAAGTTTTTGCAGGGCATCCACGACCACTCCGGCGATGGCGTAATCGCGGAACCATTTGTGATCGGCGGGAATGATGTGCCAGGGGGCATAATTGGTGCTGCACTTATTGATGGCATCTTCGTAGGCCTCCTGAAAGTCGTCCCAATGTTTACGCATCTCGAGGTCGCTTTCTTCAAACTTCCAGTTCTTGGTGGGGTCTTCAATGCGAGCCCGGAGGCGTGCGGCCTGTTCCTCCTTGCTGATGTGGAGAAAGAATTTTAGCACGATGTAATTGTTGTCGGAGAGTAGCTTCTCGAAAGAATTGATTTGTTCGTAACGCGCTTTCCAAACCGGCTTGGGAACCAGGTCCATGACGCGAACGACGAGGACATCCTCGTAATAGGAGCGGTTGAAAACGCCGAAGTGGCCGTAGCGAGGAACAGCTTTATGGGCGCGCCAGAGGTAGTCATGGGCAAGTTCCTCGGAGGAGGGGACTTTAAAGCTGGTGGTTTCAACGCCAGAGGGTGGAACGAATTCCAAAACACGTTTGCCGGCGCCGTCCTTGCCGCTGGTATCCATTCCTTGCAACAGGATGATGAGGGAATGATTGCTGTTAGCGTAGAGCAGTTGCTGGAGTTCGGCGATGCGGAAGCAGAGTTTGGTGGTTTGTTCCCGGGCTTCTTCCTTGCTCATGCCGGCGCGATAGTCGGGTTTGAAGTTACTGAGACGGATTTTGGATGTGACCTTGATGGGTTGAGCCATAAGTATTTATAGCACGTAGAACGATGCGATGCAGGATTTTATTTACTGACGATGGTGGATGAAGTCGGTGCCTTTTTTCTGCATTTTCACGGTGGCGGAGGTGGTTTGGCCGGGCGTCAACTGGACTTGAACGGATCTTTCGCCATCGTTCCATGAGTTGGTGATAACGGGCATTTCGTAGTTGGTGGACTCGGCCATGAATGGTTGATTGAAAGGAGGAAGATTGCTCACCACAACGACACCATTTTTATCGGTCAGGCCGCGAAACATTGGAGGAGTATTTCTTGAAAGTTCGGCCCAGTTGATTTCCTGCTGCCGCAACAGGTCCTCCGATTTGAACAGGCGATCCATGAAAACTGTGGAGCCCCAATCGTTCCAAATGACATTCGGCCAGAAGGTGACTTTGGCAGAGGGCAAGGGGTGTCCGGCTTCGTCGAGCAGGGTGATGTTGCAGGTCGCGGTTGGTTGCATGCCGATGACTAATTGGGTTTCGCCGTTGGACAATTTAAACGGCTGAGGAATGCGAATGGAGGTTCGCCTGTTTGGGCCATTGGTGGAGATAAAACCATCGCAGAGCGCGATAATTTCACCATGGCCGGCCGGCAAAGATTCGAAAGTGAAGGTGCCATCAGCATTCACGGGACGCCATGAGACCCATTGAAGGTAGTCATGGTTGGAGTTGATGATATCGGAATAGATTTCCAATTGGACGCGGCCATTCGCGACAGGGCGTGGGACGGAGTCAGCGAGACAACCGTTCAATCGGAGGCCGGGTTTGAGCTCGAGAAGAAAAGCATTGGTTTGTCCGGAAGACGCATTAAAAGGTTGAAGATCGCTGAACCAGGGCGGGCTGTTTGTTGGAAGATAAATGAGCCGGACGACGTTCGATCCTTCCAGGATGCGTCGAGTCATAAGGAATCCATCGCTGGTCGGCAGCCATTCTTTTTCACCATGAAGCATCCAGGTGGTGACCTGGGGATGAAAGTTGGTAATGCGGTTCTCTTTGGAACTGATATAGCCGGCGAGTTTGAGGATGCCGCCGCGCTTCAAAACAACAGGGTCGGGATGAGTCACGATATGCCTGGTTATTACCGCGAGAAAAAATTGGGCCTTTTTGAGCAGGGTGGCATTGGCCGGGGGCGAGGCGGAGACGGTGCGGAAGGGACGATCAGGGCAGAAATCAGGGTGGTCCACACGGAAGCTGATTTCGCCGGTTTCGAGTCGCTCGACGACATAGTGAGGATATGAAACTCGAGCAATGCCTTTGGCATCCGTCTTAACCGGGAGAGGTTTTACGGGAGCCTCATCGGTCCACATGTAATGGCCGCCATTCTTTTTTGGTCGAAGGCCGTCGGGTGTGATGATGGCCCCGGCGACGGGGTTGCCTGCAGCATCAATCACCTTAAGGATGGCGACGGGATGGTGGGGAATGCCAAAGGCCAGCCATAAAACGAAGGCCGCGACAATCAAGATGATGAGTAAAAGTTGCGTCTTTTTGGCCATGAAATTTCCCTTCAGTGACTCCGTGTTGGACTAGTAAGCAGGAGATTGCCGGGAAAAGCAAGGATGGCCTAAAACGCTATAGTTCGATTTCGAATCGACAGAGGGGAAATGAAGTTTCGAGGTCGGGAATTACTTCGATGAGCTGAGCTCCGCACTTTAAAAGGACGCGTCGGGATGGAAGATTGGTTTCCTGACAGGTGAGGACAACGCGATTCAGGCCAAGGTGGCGAGCTTCAAGCAAGGTCATGCGGAGAAGGGCAGTGCCATAGCCTTTGTTTCGTTGGGAGGGTAGAACGTCGTAGCCTATGTGCCCGTGATATCTCTCGCCTTCGAGATCCAGCTTTGGTCGCACTCTCGCAACGCCGAGTATGTCCTCATCCTGTATCATCCAAAAGGTGTGGTAGGGAGCGCAATTCTCAGGCAGGGTCCGGCCTTCGGCAACTGAAGCGAGGAATTCGAGATAAGCAGAGAAATCAGTTTCACCAGCGGCGTATTTGGTGACGCGTTCCGTTTCACCTGCGAGCCGATATTCTGCCACGAGACGTTTGAAGGCATCGGTGTATTTTGGCTGGGGCAAGGAGAGGAACATGATGGTATGTGCGGATGCCTAGAGTTTGAGGAAGCGATCAGATGCGTCAAGGGCGTATACCGAATGCCAAAATTAATTTCCGAAATGGGAAAAAGAACTGGAATGAAAGGAGTCAATAAGCCTGATAAAAGTGGAGACTGAAAAGTCGTGAACCGGGGGATGAGGTGATTCGTTAGTCGTTGAGAGCAGGGTGCATTCGATTCGAGGCGGCATTGTCGGCCTTGCCTCAAACCAAAATTCCTCCTGCCATTTGGAAACTTCTTTCAGCATTCGGCATAGATGAAAAAAGAGACGGCTGGAGGAGCCGTCTCTAAAAGCGGAATTTAATGCGAGTTGAAAGCTTGTGTGTTCGATTATGGAAATGAGCGCACAAACCTCACACAATCACATCAAGGTCTGGGAATTCCCTTGGGGAAAGTGGGTTTGGGAATGACGTCGAAGACGTCGAGGATTTCGTGGGTGGCTTCAAGGATGCGAGCAACCTTGCCTTCAACGGTGACCACAACGGTGCCCACCGGCGGGACGGGTAGCTTGATGGCAACCTCCTTTGGCAGAGGCTCGCAGTGTTCGTAAATTTCCGCGGGGACTGGTTGGCCTTTCACCATTTTATCCTGCCAACCGGGAGGGAGGTTCTCACCACGGTCGACTTTTTTGGCGAGTCCGGGCGGAAGATGTTTGTGCTTCCTTGATTCGGAGCTGCTGTAGGGGCGGGACACGTACCAGGTCTGGATTGCCTCTTTTTCCCTGGCAGTGATTTCGCATTTGGATTTGTCGTGATCCCGCTTATGGTCGTGCCCGCGGTCATGATCGCCATCTTCATCGTGATGTCGGGAGTTGCCATCCTGGGAATGCTCGCCGTGTTCTCCTTTTTCATGGTCACCGGCAAAGACGCTGGTTGAGGCGATGAGGATGCTTGTCAGGGCTATGGCCAAAGGTTTGATTAATTTCATAAGGTTCCAGTTCAACAATCGAGAAGATTGGTATGCAAGGGACGTGCCAGCCCAAATATCGGTAAGAGGAGGATTGGAACAGTATTTAGAGTGGCTTGGGCGGGAGTTTTGCAAGATTGCTGAAATAGCAGGATGGCATTTTGCAAAGAGACGGTGGAGAGGGGATGAGTGAGGCGGGACACGTGTCCAGAATTGGGAATCGAATCAGAAGCAGCCGCGGGTCGCGTACGTGACGTAAGAGGCTGAGATGTCTGAGCCGTGGGAGGATGTTAAATGAAGAAGAGACGGTGGTAAGCCGTCTCTGTGGGAAATTTTGCTGAAAATGAAATCTTCAGCCGCGCAAAAATTTAGCTTTCGATGACGTTGATTTCGACGGGTTCGACACTGACACCGATTTTTTCGAGCCACTTGATGGCAGCTTTGATATCGGCGCGTTGGCCGCTCAGTTCGAGGCTGACGATGCCAATTTCATCAGTGACGCTGCACTGACGAATGTTGGTGACGACCGGAAACTTTTGGCTGAGCTGCCAGATGAGCGGTTCCTTGATGAGCTTGGGCGGGTACATGAGCCACAAGCGAGTCTGGTCCTGACCGTTGCCAGGAGAAGCTTTGACGGGCGCTGTCTTTTTGGTTTTGGCTGCCATGGAATAGAAAGGTTGAGCTAGCCTCCGGCGATGGCGGGGATGATGCTGATCTCATCGCCATCTTTGAGCGGGGTTTGCTGGTTTTGAAGGAAGCGGATATCTTCCTCGTTGACGTAGACGTTGACGAAGCGACGGACTTCGCCACTTTCATCAATCAAGCGTTCCTTGATGCCAGGAAATTTGGTCTGCAATTCAGCGAACGCGGCACCGATGGTGGCAGCGTCGACTTCAACGAGTTCCTCGTTGTTGGTCAGCTTGCGCAAAGGAGTGGGGATGCGAACTTTTTTAGCCATAAGCTTATGTGGTTACAGTGGACAAATTTTCATTGGCAAGCAAGGTTTCAAATTCGCGCAGGCTCGGCTTGATTTCGCGCGTGTTGCCGACATGGCCGACGACGGCGTCGAGGGTCTTGAGACCATTGCCGGTAATACAGAGTACAGCGGAGTCGTTGGCCGGAATTTTGCCGGCGGCGATGAGTTTTTTTGCGACACCAACGGTGACACCACCAGCGGTTTCGGTGAAGATTCCTTCGTATTCGGCGAGGAGTTTGATGCCTTCGCGGATTTCGTCATCGGTGACATCATCGCAAGCAGCGCCGGTTTCCTTCATGACGCGGAGGGCGTAGAAGCCGTCGGCAGGAGTGCCGATGGATAGCGACTTGGCGATGGTGTTTGGCTTGACCGGCTTGAAGAAGTCGAGGCCGGCTTTTTGCGCGACAGAAATGGGCGAGCAACCGGTGGCTTGGGCGCCATGAACCTTGTAAGCGGATTCGGAGACGAGGCCGAGCTTGGTGAGTTCCTGAAAGCTCTTGTGAATCTTGGTGAGCAGTGAACCCGAGGCCATGGGGACGACGGTATGTTGCGGGATTTGCCAGCCCAATTGTTCAGCGATTTCGTAGCCCATGCTCTTGGAACCTTCAGCGTAGTACGGGCGCATATTGACGTTGACGAAGGCCCAGCCGAATTTGCCGGCGATTTCGGCGCAGAGACGATTGACCTCATCGTAGTGGCCCTTGATGGCGATAACATTTGCACCGTAGACAAGGGAGTTGACGATCTTGCCCTGTTCAAGGTCGGAGGGAATGAAGACGTAGGACTTGAGGCCGGCCGAGGCGGCATTGGCGGCGACGGAATTGGCGAGATTGCCGGTGGAGGCACAGGCGACAGTAGTGAAACCGAGTTCGCGAGCGCGACTGAGAGCAACACTGACCACGCGGTCCTTGAAAGAGAGAGTGGGATAGTTGACGGTATCGTTCTTGATCCAGAGTTCACGGATGCCGAGGCGCTTGGCGAGACGATCGGCCTTGATCAATGGCGTGAAGCCAACCTTGACACCAACTGTGGGGTCACTGGCGACGGGGAGCACTCGCGGTAACGCCACATGGATTGAGGGCGGGAGGCGATTGCGGATTTGGTGAGGGATTTTTTGATGCGGTCATAGTCGTAGGCGACTTCGAGCGGGCCGAAATCAAATTCGCAGACGTGAGTGGCGGTGAGGGGGTATTCGCGTCCGCACTCGCGGCACTTGAGTGCCTTCATGAAACCATCGTGTTTGTCCATAATCTTCTGATCGCGTTTGTTTGTGGGGAATAAAAAACCCCTTCCCATGTGGAGAGAAGAGGAGACAAAATCGCGACTGCTCTTCTCATTTTTCCCCGAGCTAATGGTGCTCGAGCTGGACTTGGCACCTGCACTGGAAATCGCGTCCCAGCCGGTTGCCGTGGTTTCGTAGGGCCAGTCCCTCAACCACTCTTCATGAGATCGTTGTTATCAACGAATGCGGATAGTTTGATATAAGGGTGTAATGGTGTCAACAGGATTTTATGCATGGGGAAGTTGCAAGCGGAGGAAAGCAGGTTGAAGATGATGATTGGCAGAGTCTTGGGATGATGACTATGTTTGGACGAGTGGCACTGGATCGGGTCCGCCAGGAATGCAGACAAAAGGCTTCGTTGATGGGTATTCGACTAATGCCTGCGTCATTCAATTTCGACATCCTTGAATCTTTCGGCTTGCGTTTTTGCTGGCTGGACGGAAGATTCCACCCCCTAATATATGGATTCTGAAGCAACGCAATCTACGGATTTAATTAAACTGGTTGACTGGCTGCACAAAAACCAAAAACAGCTGATCGGTTTCGTGCTGGCCATCGCGGTGATTGGTGGCGGCATAGCTTTCTATGTCGCGAACAAGAACCGACAAGAGGTTAAGGCAGGCGAGGCGCTTTCGGAATTGAGGCCGTCAAGAGCCACACCAGGGACCCAGGCACCGTCAGTACCGCCTGACGCCTATCTCAAGGTGGCGAACGAGCATCCTGGCACCAGCGCCGGAGGGCAGGCTCTGTTGCTGGCCGGAGGGGCACTATTTGAAGCTGGCAAATTTAAGGAGGCACAAGCGCAGTTTGATCGTTTCCTAGGTGAGCACGGCGACAGTGCACTGGCATCGCAAGCGCGGATCGGAGTGGCGGCGAGTCTTGAAGCCCAGGGAGAGGACGCCCAAGCTGCGGCGAAATATCAGGCGCTGATCAGCAGCCAGCCAAATGACTCTGTTATTCCGCAGGCCAAAAGTGCCCTGGCTCGTTTATACGAGAAGCAAGGAAAATATGCAGATGCCCTGAGGCTTTATCAAGAGCTCACAAAGCAGGGCAACAATGATTCGTGGTCAGCAGAAGCGGGCATTCAAATCGAGGAGTTGTTGGCGAAACATCCGGAGTTGAGACCGGTAGCGCCGGTTGCTCCCACATCACCGATGATTCCTAAATCATTGCCGGTTTCGACAAATTTCGCCAAACCTGCGAACAACACAACCAACAAGCCCTAACCATGAATCAGAACCTGTCCAAGAAATGTCTGGCTGAATTCATCGGCACCTTTACGCTTATCTTCATCGGAGTTGGAGCCATCTATAACGACAGCGTTCAACATATTGGTTTGCTGGCAGTTGCTCTCGCCCATGGTTTGGCCATTGCCTGTATGGTATCAGCAACAGGAGGCATTTCCGGAGGGCACCTGAATCCTGCTGTGACTCTGGGCTTGTTTGTGGGAGGCAAGATCAAGTTTTCTGATGTTATTGCCTACTGGATATCGCAACTGGCGGGTGGTGTAGCGGCGGGCTTTGTGTTGGTTGCAATGTTTGGAGATAAGGGCAAGGAAATCGTGGCGCATGGAACTCCGGACATCGGCCAGGGTGTTTTGCCGATAACTGCGATTGCCATTGAGATCGTGCTGACTTTCTTCCTGGTCTTTGTGGTTTATGGTTCGGCGGTGGATGCGCGTGCCCCGAAAATCGGTGGGTTGGCCATTGGTCTTACGGTGGCATTGGATATTTTATTTGGAGGTCCACTTACGGGGGCAAGCATGAATCCGGCGCGCACCTTTGGGCCGGCAGTGGCTTCCGGGCATTGGGCTAATCATTACGTTTACTGGGTCGGACCGCTGATTGGTGGGGTATTGGCCGGATTGATATACGGTCGTTTTCTGATAAAAGAAGACAAACAAACTGCGAGCTGACGCTTGGCAGAACCAGAATTGCGCGGATTTCGATACAAGGAAATCCGTTTGGACAATCAAATAACAGCCTAAATGAAATTAACAATTATCGGAACAGGGTATGTAGGGCTCGTCACCGGAACCTGTTTCGCCGAGGTTGGGCACCAGGTCATTTGTGTCGACAGGGATGAAGATAAAATCAAGTTGTTGAACTCGGGGGGAATGCCGATTTACGAACCGGGGTTGGAGGAATTGGTAAAAAAGAATGTAGATGCCGGACGACTTAGCTTTTCCACCTGCACCAAGGAAGGTGTGGAAAAATCCGATGTCATTTTCATAGCTGTTCCCACGCCACCGATGCCGGATGGTTCGGTGGACTTGAGTTTTATCGAGAGTGTGGCCCGGGAGATTGCCGGAGCCATGACCAGCTACAAGATCATTGTAGATAAAAGCACCGTGCCGGTAAAAACAGGAGACAAGGTTTCGGAGACGATCAAGCGTTACTGCAAAGCCAAAGTTGAATTTGACGTGGCCAGCAATCCGGAGTTCCTCCGGGAGGGATTCGCGGTGGATGATCTCATGCATCCTGATCGCGTTGTAATTGGCGTAAAGACCCAACGACCAGTGCAGGCTTTGAAAGAGATTTATGCACCTTTTGAAGCGCCGATCATTGTGACTGATATCAACTCAGCAGAGTTGATCAAGCACGCGGCCAATTCCTTTCTGGCTTTGAAGATCTCCTACATTAATGCCGTTTCCGTCATCTGCGAAGCAACCGGGGCCAACGTTCAGGAAGTTGCCAACGGCATGGGGATGGATGGCCGTATTGGTAGACGGTTTTTGGATGCCTCGCTGGGCTTTGGAGGCAGTTGTTTTCCAAAGGACCTGAGTGCCTTCATCAAAATTTCCGAGCAACTTGGTTATGATTTCGCGCTTCTGAAAGAAGTGCAGCGTATCAATCATGATCAGATGAATCGCTTTGTTAAGAAAATCCTAGATACACTGTGGGTTTTGAAAGACAAGAAAATTGGCGTCCTTGGACTGGCTTTTAAGCAGAACACTGATGATATCCGGATGTCCCCGGCCATTGACCTCTGCCTGCATCTTCAGAAGGAAGGAGCCAAGCTCCGCGTGCATGATCCCAAGGCCATGGAGAAGGCAAAAGCTGTGTTGCATAACGTGACCTATGTTGACGACATGGACGAGGTGGCCGAAGGCTGTGACGCCCTGGTAATTGCCACGGAGTGGCCGGAGTTTAAGAAACTTGACCTTGAGCGTGTCCGAAAGTCACTGACTCACCCCATTCTCTTCGATGGCCGAAACCTGTTCGATGCAAAAGAGATGGAGAGCCTCGGCTTTATTTACAAGAGCATTGGGCGACCGTAACCTGCGACTTGAATTTTCCAATGACGAATGAGAACACCACTCCGGATTCGGTTAGTTCGTCAAAACCAGATTCAGAAATTGAACTCCTTAAGAGCATTGAGGTTTCCGCGGGTCTTGTTTTTCGGAATGGTCTTTTGCTGATCACCCAGCGCCGGGCTGGGGATCATCTGGAGAATCTATGGGAATTTCCCGGCGGCAAACGGTCGGCAGAGGAGTCCTTTGAGGCATGCCTCAAGCGGGAATTAATGGAAGAACTGGGAATTGAAGTGGAAGTCAGGGATCTTGTTGATGACATCACCCATGACTATCCCGGGAAACGCGTGCATTTAAAATTTTTCAAGTGCAAGTGGCTGCGAAATGAGCCCCAGGCACTGGCCTGCCAGAATTTCGCGTGGGTCGGACCAAACCAGTTAAAGCAATATGCGTTTCCCGCAGCCGACGAGCGTTTGCTGACGAAGCTCTTTACCGGTGCCGAACTGTGGCGTTAAACCGGTGTCCGTTCCCGATCCTACTTATGGGGTGTAGGGCAAAAAGAAAAAACCTCCGGTTTGGCCGGAGGCTTGCTGGTTTGAAAGCAGTTTAGGAGATCTTTCCGTACAGTTCTTCAACCACTGCGGTAAAATGGTTTTCTCCCACTTTGACGATGCCCAATTCACGTTGAGCGCTTTCCTCTGAGTCGCTGGCGTGCGCCGCATTAACCATGATGGTTTGGCCGAACTCGCGGCGGATGGAGCCGGGAGGCGCCTTCGAAGGATCGGTTGGCCCGAGCACGTCGCGAATTTTGCGAACTGCTTCGACACCTTCGTAAACGAGAGCGATACATTTTTCAGTGCCCGGTTGGACCATCTGGGCAGCATCGCATTCGGAAGGTGCCCGGCCGGACATGAACTTAACAATATTTTCGAACTGGTTGTCACCGAACGCAGGTCCAAGGATGTCTCCCAGCTGCTTTTCTTCGTTTGGAGATATCCGGAAGCCCATCTCTTTTTCAATGGCGGCTTTGGCCTTCGAAGCGACCATGTCTTTCAGGCGGGTCCGCAAAACGTCCTTCACAGGTCCATAGAATTCCGAGGCATCCGCGACGCTCATGCGCAGCACCTTGATGCCAACGATATAGAGACCAGTGCGGGAGAAGAAATCGATAACGTTACCCGGACGACCCGTGGGGAAACGGAAATTGTCAGGCTTGATCAGGACCAAGGTGCGTTGAGTTTTTTCGCCCGGTGGATAAGCGATGGTATTCTCGACAATGCCGCCATCCGCAGCAGAATATTTGGCCCAGAGCTTTGCTTTGAGTTCGGCTTCCTCCATGTTGGGCGCGGCAAGAACAGCAGGCTCAAAATATTTGACCTGATTGTTTTCGTCGATGATCAGGTCGCCATAGGTATCGCGAATGGTTTCGCCACCGCGACGTTCAGTGCTGATATTACCGATGACAGAACGGGTTTTGCGTACGGCATCTTCACCTTTGAAGAGGAGCATCATTACCCGGCGGCGACGCCCTGTCTTGGCATCAGGAGCAAGGTTTTCAATAATATAGTGGTAGATGAGCTCCTGAATGCGACGATCCTGGGGATCATTAGCGGAAACGATTGCTTCAGAATACTTATTAACCAATTCCGCACTTGGGGCAAACATGCGGGCGGCAACGAGGTCAAGGCCGGTGCGGGTGATTAAGCGGCTCAAAATGCCGCCAGTTCTGGACTTGTGGAGTGAATACGGAGTTATAATTACGTAAGCGAGTTCTTGAGGCATATATATATCAGTTTGCAGGGCTCGTCTTGGCTGGAGCAGGAGTGGCAGGCGTATTTACAGCCTTGCCGCCCAATATCTTAAACATAACGGTGCCACATGTGGGGCATTTCCCCTTAATGGCTTTGCGACCGTTCTTCATGGTTTCTTCCACTGCTTCGACGATTTCCTTCTTGGCTTTGCATTTAACGCAATATCCTTCAGGCATAGAAAATTACCCGATGAGCACATCATGCACCCAAACGGTGATACAAGTAGCTTAAGGTTCGCCTATCCAAAGCGTCAACTGGTAAACAGAACTATGGGAGTTTAGGAAGTCTAGAGTTGTAAGATATTCTGCTACAAGCACATGGGTGGATAACAGCTCTGTATTAGTCCGGTTACTGAGAGGGAGTATCAGGTGTGCCAGCCATCTCGCGAAGGGTGGTTTTTAAAACCTTTCCGGTTGCGTTGCGAGGGAGGGCGGGCAAACAAACCACCTTCTTTGGCACTTTATAGTCTGCCAATTTGGAACGCACGAACTGCAACAGGGCTTTTTCATCGACAGTCGCACCTTCATTGGCGGAGATAAAAGCGAGAGGTTGTTCTCCTTTGCGCGGATCTGGAATTCCAATGACGGAGGCTTCGCGGACTCCTGGAAATTGGTAAATGATTTCTTCCACTTCACGGGGATAAACATTGATGCCGTTGACCAGAAGCATGTCTTTTTTGCGATCCGTGATGTAGATGTAACCGTCGCTGTCCTTGTAACCGATGTCGCCGGTAAGCAGCCATTCGCCTCGCATGACATTGGCAGTTTCGGCCGGCTGGTTCCAATAACCCATCATGACATTTCCACCGCGCACACAAAGCTCGCCCACTTCGCCGGGGGGCAACACCTGTCCGGCATCGTTTTGAATGGTCACTTCCACGTGAGGAATTGGGAGGCCGATCGAGCCTGGCTTGCGGACGCCATTCAGCGGATTTTTGGTAACCACCGGACTGGCTTCGCTCAAGCCGTAGCCCTCAATCAGTGGGAAGGGAAACTTCTCGCCGAATTCCTTCAAGATCTGGACGGGCAGGGGGGCTGCGCCGCTGATGCACATACGGAGGGGCAATTGAATATTTGCAGGCACACTAACCATGCTGCGGAAAAATTGAGGGATCGCCGGCAGAACCGAAGCCTGACGTTGGATGATTTCCTGCAGAACGTTGCGCGGCGGGTGAAGCGAGCGGATGAGAACAATTGAGGCTCCAACGATTAAGGGCAGAAAGACACCCACCGTGAGCATGAAACTGTGAAACATCGGCAACAGGACTGCCATGCGGTCCTGTTCCACCGTTTGCAGCACCAGACGGCAGCTCTCGACATTGTGAAGCAGGTTGCCATGAGAAAGCATGGCTCCCTTGGGACGCCCGGTTGTGCCTGAGGTGTAGATGATGACGGCCAGATCCTTCTCAGTCTCAACGGGAGCTGGAACTTTCGCAGTGTTCAGGACATCGGGGCCGAATTGTTCGACCTGGATGATGTGTAAATTGGGACGGCTGGCCTGGAGTGCAGGCAGATGTTCCGCCATGGCGGAATCGGTGATCATGATATCGGCGCCTGCGTCCTGAAGGATGTAATTAACCTCGGCAGGTTTTAAGAAATTATTGACGGGGACCACGACGCAACCAGCGTGAAGAATGCCGAAGAGCGCGGGGATAAATTCGGGACAATTTTTCAACCAAAGGGCAACGCGTGCACCCGGTTTAGCATTGAGCCTGGTTTGCAAATAACTGGCAACGTGTTCACTCTGATCCCAAAGCGTGGCGAAAGTATATTCCTGTTCACCCCAATAAAGAGCCACTTTTTGGGGATTTTTTCCGGCTGATCTGGCAAAAGCACTGGACAGATTCATTTTCTAAGAAGATATGCGGGATTAGCCCATTACGCCAAGCCATAAGTCACTCGAATGGAATGTCAGTAAATGTTTTTCTCATTTCCACCTTGGGCAAATGGCTTTAGATTAAAAAAAGTGATTGATAGCGACGTAACGTTGAAAAATTTACTGGGGCGGCTTAGCAGCACTCCCTGGGTTGCCTTGGATACCGAAGCGGATAGCCTGCATGCCTACCCGGAAAAAGTTTGTCTTCTGCAGATTACCACCCCATTGGGAGACGAATTGATTGATCCCCTATCGGGAATCAATCTGGACCCGCTGCTGGATACTTTTGGGGGGCATGAATTGATCATGCATGGTTCTGACTACGATCTGCGTCTTCTGCGGAAGCATCATGCGTTCGTGCCCAAGGCGATTTTCGATACGATGCTCGCAAGCCGGCTATTGGGGCACACACAATTCGGATTGGTGCATCTGGTGGCGCATTACCTGGGGGTGACCTTGGAAAAGGGCTCACAGAAGGCGGATTGGGCGAAGAGACCACTGACTCCACGAATGGAGGCATACGCGCGGAACGATACCCACTACTTAAAACATTTGGCTGACAGGCTGAAGTCGGACCTGGAAGTCAAAGGCCGGCTGGGCTGGCATCAGGAATTGTGTGCCCGATTGATCATCGAATGTTCACAAAATCCCGAGCCCGATCCTGACCTGGTGTGGCGAATCAAAGGGAGCAATCGTTTGTACCGGCCGGCACTTGCAGTCTTAAGGGAAGTTTGGCGCTGGCGGGAAGCAGAGGCGATAGTCGCAAACCGCCCACCCTATTTTGTATTAAGACATGAAACGTTGATTGATTTATCCGCGGCCGCCGCCAGCGGTCATCCCGTGCAGCCGTTGTTGCCGCAAAAGTTTTCTGACCGGAGGCGCGCCACTTTGAGTGAAGCGATCAAGCGTGGGCTGTCAGTTCCCCACGAACAACAGCCGGAACCGTTGAGACATGAAGCGAGGCGGTTGAGCGAAGCAGACCGTCGCCGAGTTGAGGAGTTGCAAAAACGTCGTGATGCCCGGGCAACCGAGTTGGGCATTGATCCGACCTTAATTGCCAGTCGCGCCACGTTGCTGGATCTGGCGGAGGATTGGGACCGTCATGCGCCGGATCTGATGAACTGGCAGCGGGAGTTAATGACCCAAGCCGCCAGTGTTTGAGGTTTACCTTACCACTTCGTAGGCGAAACCTTTCAGGTATTCTGTCTCAGGAATGGAAGGAATGATGGGATGATCCGGCGATTGGCTGTAAGTCGCAACACGCCGGAGAATCCGACGGGCATCATATGCTGCAGAAAGAATCACGTCCTGAAACGTGACTGCATCGACATGATGCGAGCAGCAGAAAGTGGCCAAAGTACCACCAGCCTTGATTAGCTTCAGAGCGCGCAGATGGATTTCCTTATAGCCGCGCAGAGCATCCGGTACCGTTGCGCGACTCCGGGTGAAGGAAGGCGGGTCGAGAATGATGACGTCGAATTTTGGAACCACCTTTTCGTGAGGCTGAACTGCGGTTTGAGCCTTCATCCAGTCGAAAACATTTATGGTCTCGGTTGAACATTTTTCAGCCAGACCATTGGCGGCAGCATTGCGGGAGGATGCGGCGATGGCGTCTGCGCTTTGATCCAGCATGTGAACGTGCGCTGCGCCGGCACGGGCGGCGTGCAAACCGAAGCCACCCAGAAAACTGAAACAATCGAGGACCTGCCCGCCTTTCGTCAATTCGGCCACGGCTTGATAATTCGCCTGTTGATCCAGATAAAGACCGGTTTTATGGCCACCGAGGATATCCACTTCAAAGGAGAGGCCATTGAGGTTGATGGTCACCGGACCAGTAAGCTCCCCGATCAGAATGCCGTTGGCATCGGCCAAGCCTTCGAATTTACGGTAAGCCGTGTCGTTGCGTTCCAGGATGCAACGAGGTGAGAAAATCTTTTGTAATGCGTCAACGATTAAAGATTTGCGCTGGTCCATGCCCAGGGCGGAGGTCTGCACCACCAAGACATCTTCATATTTGTCGACTACCAGACCGCTGAGGAAATCGCTTTCGGCGTTCACGACGCGGAACGAGGATGCTCCGGGGAGATGTTTTTTGCGGACTGCCAGGGCGGCTCGAATGCGCTCTTCAAAAAAGGCTTCGTTCAAAGTGACACGGTCCGGCGCAAGAACGCGAACGCTAATTTTTGACTTTGAATTGTAAAGCCCGACGCCCAGAAGGCGTTGACGATGGTCTTTTACCTGAACCAAAGCACCGTCTTCAGCTGGTTGAGTGAGGCGAAGGACGGACCCGCCATAAATCCAGGGATGACCGGCGACGATACGGTCGGCTTCTCCGGGACGAAGTAAAACAGTGGGCAAAGATGGTTCCATAATTTTGTAAACAGTTGGCGTTGCCAGGCGCGGTTTGGTCGCCATTGGAAATCGCTGAGCGCAATATACTCTTTTTTCAGTCCAACATGAAAGCTGAATCGATTATTTGGTCCGTGGTCCGTTGCAAAACCAGCATTTTGGCTGCAAACGTAAAAGTTTTACGTGCTGAAGAGCCTGCATCACCAGTGTTTCAGACGCCGGAGCCGACGGCGGGAACGATGCGTCGATTTTTCATCTGGAGCCAATTGAAGTGGGTGATCCAGTTTTGAAAATCAATGAAGTTGAACGGACGCGCAAAAAAAGTATCTGCACCCAAGGCGTAGGCACGGTTTACTGTTCCGATATCTTTGAGTTGGGTGATGAGGGCGAAGGGTAATCGCCTAATTTCCTTGATGCGATGGTTGCGACGCCATTCCAGAACACTAAAGCCTTGCTCGTCGGGCATTTGAAGGTCCAGCAACACAAGAATAGGGAAAGGATTATTTTGGCGGTTGGCGAACTCACCAGCACCCTCCAGGTAGTCGGTCAAATGGCGAACATTCCTGATGACGATGACAGGGTTTTCCAACCTTGATTCCAGGTCCGTTTTAATATTAGACTGACGGTTGTCCTGATGCTCAAGTAATAAAATTGTATTGGCCTCGATCATTCAAGTTCTTGAATTCGAATGGAAAGAAACTTCCACTGCGACTCGAGGTTGTCAACGTGGGGCTAAACTGCAGGTTGAGGGGGGGGGAAAGTAGGCGTTGCCCGGTGAAATGGGCAGGAGGGATGGGATTTGATAGGGTGTGTGTAATAGGTGGCTCGCGGATATTGAACATGTAATTGCCTTGCCATGCAGGACGGATTGCGATTAGTGTTAAAACAAAAAACCCGTATATAAAACTATAACTTTCTGCGAACTTAGCCGGACAATTGCAGGGCCGCATTACACGAACATGTAATTGTAGTTAGTGTATTTTTGTTGGCCTAATTCCCGCTAAGCAGTTAGCGGAGCAGGAATAGGGTGTGAGTCGTTCCGAAACAAAAGAAATGAAAATGAAACTAAGTCCGCCATTGCCAAGGTCTTTGAATCTGTCGATCAGTTCCGTCGCATTTGCTGCAGCATTTTACCTGGCGGTCGTGCCTGCTTCATTCGCGGATACATCCTGGCAGGGAACTGTTAATAATAGTTGGGCGGAAAACGGAAACTGGAGCACAGGATTCGCCCCGCCGGCACCAGCAGCATGTGCCATCTACCCGGGTGACGCCGCGATTCAAAAGTTGGATCTTGGTGGTCCGACCGGACGTATGGAAGTCGGTGGGCGCTTTGACTTTTCTCCCGGCGGCTCTGGTTATACTTTTAGTGGCATAGATGGTTCTGTTTCTGGTTTTTTCATCCGAGCAGGCGGCAAGGTGAACGGTTTGGTGAATAAGGATGATAGCACCCAGACATTTAACGTGCCAATCAAGCTCGCCGGCAATAACGGCATGCCTGGTCCATTGGCAGCGATGACCTTTAACGCAGAGGCGGGCGATTTCGTGTTTAATGGTAATAATAACGCTCCGGCTGCGCCTTGGACTATCAATCTGAATGGAGCAGCCGCCCTCACAATGAAAACAGGACCTGGGAGCACGATCTCCGTCGGAACGAAAGGTCCCGGACAGATTGTGAATACCAACACTGGCACTTTTTCCGGATTGATCAAAACCGGGGTGGGCAAGCTTTTCCTTGGTGGCACAGCTCCAAACACATTCATTGGAAGGAATGTCATTCAAGAGGGCACAATAACTGCCGGGAAGATAAATGCCTTGGGATCCGGTAATGCTTTAAAGGTCGCTGGTACGTCAACTTTTGCAACTGGAGGGTTGGACCAGAACATAGGCACATTGGAATTGCAAGGTACCCTTACGATCGATATGGCTAACGGATCCGGCAAGGTTTCTTTCGCGGACAGCAAAGACTTTGATTGGACCGGGTTTAATCTCATAATCGTCAATTTCGCTATTGGTTCCAGTTCTCTTCAGTTCGGCACGGATGGCACCGGCCTCACCAGGGCACAATTAAGTGCCATTGTCTTTGCAGACATTGGCAATGCTCGCGGCCAGATTGATGCGAACGGTATGGTCACTCCAGGGGCTGCTTCGAGCGCGCCTCTTGCCACGCCGCCTTCTACGTCACCTTCCACGCCGCCGGTTGCCACGACTACTTCGCCTTCCACGCCAACGCCCACCCACAGCGTTAAGCCTATTAATAAGCAGCCGCACCCTACTCCGGCATATCCGGCCTATGATCGTTAAGGTATCCTAACTCTTATATATTCAACAAAGAGGCCTTCATAACTGAAGGCCTCTTTTTTTGCTATTGCCGCCAAGTTTGAATCTGGGGTCTTTTGTTTTGGGATCGTGAGGCAATGAGTTTGAGGCATGCGGAAGGGGCTGAGGTTCTTCCTGCGCTTCTTGCAGTGGTTGGCGACGATGGCGCGGATGAGTTGGTTTTCGCGGTCGTAGTTCTATACCGAATGCCGAAAGATATTTCCGAAATGGGAAAAGGAACCGGAATGAAAGGGGAGACAAGTCTGATGAAAGCGGAAATGCCGGCTTCAGACCTTCTTTACGAAGCAAGCTTTTAAGCCGATGGAAATTCCGTTCAGCTTGCAGGTGATTTCGTGATCGCCATCCACCAAACGAATGGGTTTCGACTTTGTTCCGCCTTTGAGCACCTGTGACGAGCCCTTCAATGGCAAGTCTTTGATCAGCATCACCAGGTCGCCGTCGGCGAGTACATTGCCGTGGGCATCCTTGACGACGCGCTGGCCTGCGGGTGCTTCTGGTTCGGGCGTGCGCTCCCACTCGTGACCGCACGTCACGCATTCCCAGCGTTCAGGGTGTTCCAAAACATCAGTCATTTCGCACATCGGGCAGGCAGGTTTGCTCATAAAACGAACAGAATAGGCGGATTCCGCGCCGTAGTTCAATCATACACTTGGCCATGGCAATGGCGGTATGACCACGGAATGCAAACTGGTTAATCCTTAAGTAAGTGCCATTCTGGCCTGCTACGGTTGTAGAAATAGCTGAACAGCACCGCCACTAGAGCTATTGAGATTGCCGGCCAACGCAACGATTCACGGAGCCTTTTGAGGTCGTGCATCGTGGAAGGTCACAGCAAATATTCTTTCCTCTGGAATGCCATAAGGGACTTTGAATGGGCTTTGCTTCAAAATGCCGAAGTGATGATCTTGATTTGTAAACTCCACTTTCCCATTTACGTCCTCGTTCCACACTGGCCTGCGTACTCCGCCCGCTTCGATGATTCCGTCCATGTTTAGGTCTTGAACGAAGTGAACAGGATCGCCCCACGGGTCCTTAAGTTTTCCTGCCCAAGAAGAAGAGCGGTGTCCCATTTTGAAGTAGTCGTCATTTTGCACAAAGGCGGCAAATCCCTCGATTTCGATTTCTTCGCCGTGCCCAATGGGTTTGAATCGCTCAGGGTGCAACTGGTAGTAGGCGCAAATTCTTGGAATGATGTACCCTGGGAAATTGCACCATTCGGTGTATTTTTCCTCTGCATGGCGAGCACTGATTGGAGTGGATTGCCCAGATCCGTCCCCTTGTGGCCCCGAATAGAAGCGGATCAAACTGCAAGAAGAAGTCATGCATAACAAAATGAAACTGATTGCCAAACCGAAATTTTGTTTGTTTCTCATCGGATTTGCTTCGCAGGATCAAATTCGAGATTCCTTGAACCTGATGGATTGATGTAAGAGTCGATTTTGAACACGGCGGTATCCCTATAAAGAGGGATTACTGTTATATGGAAATGACCATAAGCCTGCCCGCTACGGCTCTTTAAGAAAAAAGTCTCTTCAATCTGAGACTGCCATTGCGGGTCAGATGCAGATGATTTTATTTCGTGTTTTTGCTCGTAGCCATTCTCCGGAGCTTCATTGAGATAAGTCTTGTTTGTAACTTCGATCAATCCACCATCAATCACGGACATTGCGAATGACCAGTCAAACTTTTGTCCCGGCGAGATTTGAGCCGGACGCTGGATTTGAATCACTAAATCACCACCGGCGTTCTGGCCTTCAGTTTTTTTCCTTTCTATCAAATCAATCGTGTAAGGACGGGCGTCAGGTGTGATTCCATAAAATTTACTGTCATGTATCATCGACTCCGCTCCTTTGAGCTTCCACATGGTCAAAACAATGGGGTTGTTTGGGGCTGGCTGATAATTGTCGGGACGATGTGACGGTAGCTTCAAATCGTAAAAATACCCTTCCTTCTGAGGCCAAAGCCCGATTCCAACGCCATGTATTCCAAGAAAGTTGAAACGCCCTTGTGAATCGGTTTCCGTATAATGAAGCTCCCCGCCACTTTGCACCATGTTGACGTTTAAGCCGATACTCCCTCGAACTTTCGCTCCCACAACAGGCTCACCATTTTGATCAACAACCAGTCCGTAGAGGTCGAGAGTTTTTTTGTTCTCCTCCATCAATGATGACTGAATCGCCTCTCCTTTGCTTATCGAGCCCTTATCATAAGCGTCGCGGAGGGAAGCAAGACTCGTTGCAGCCCCTGAATTGGAACCTTTTTTGATGGAGGAGGCTTCATTTTTTGCAACAACATTTGTCGTGGCTGATATGACCACTTTGGCCTCACTTGACGTTATCGGTTGATGTGTTGCTGGCATTGCTGCTGGGCTTGGCGCGGTTGGAGTCTTAAACCACCAAACTGTACTGAACAAAATTACGGCGGCTAAACCGGTTAAATAGTACATAGTCTTTTTCATTGTGGGTTTATCAATTTGTAAGTCTGTAAAAGCTGGTTCCAATAAGCATTCTGCTCCATATTGTTGGCTCGGAATTCCGCGCTGTGCCAAAAGTGAGCGCTGTAGGGGCCATGTAGTTCAGGATGGGTATCTCCCGGCCACACGCTACTTAAATCTTGCGGAGTGAATCCAGACGCGCTCGCCGTTGCTCCCAGGCAATAGGAGCGAGATTGAACACAGTAAGCCAAAATCACATAACTGTCGGTTGGGAAGTATAGATTGCTGAAATCGTTCGCGCCTGACCCAAAAATTTTGTAAAAACCCGACGGATGCGTCGTCCCCGGTGTGGAGTACCAATAACCTGGATAGCTACTTATTCCATGATCGGGTTTCCAATATTGGTCCGTAAGCCAGGCGTTTAGAGCGAAATCATTCGTATTGTAAAAATCTGCACGACTCCCCGTGCCGCTTACTCCGTTAAAGTAACAGGGCGCTCCATTGGTCCAATAGTTGGCATAAATATCCGGAGTGCTGCCGCTTGTCCATGTAGGTGTGCCGGGATCATAGGCATGTGCTGACACTGCGGCTTGCATGGCCACGTAGGTGTTGACCACATGGTTTGTTCCTGCCAGGCGCAATGCTTCCCCAGCCACTACGTTACCCATGCTATGAGCCATGAGGTAAACGTTACCCGGATACTCCATATTGAGTTCAGTTAATTTGTTAAGCAATCCTGTTGCCGATGTCCAAGCGGTAAACTCGCTATTGTCATAGTTGCGGGCATGAAGAACGGCGCTGAGTGTATCCGTAATTCCATTGCCGGTCGGCCATCGAAAGATGCCAAACCGTCCCTGATACCCCTGCCAATATAGCCGTTTGAATGCCGCCTCGGCGAAACGATCTTTTTCCCATTTTTTCATGTTCCAGCCGTGAACCAAGAGAATGTAAGGCGTGTTGTTGTCTGTTGGAGGCAGATATTGGAATGGTAACACAACACCCTCCTTTGCACTGGTTGCCGTAATTGCTGGTTTTACCAATGGCTCGTCTCCCACTGTCCACCGTTCGTACATCTGCTTGATGTCCTTGATTTCAATGTAAAAGGGGGCATCAGCAACAAAGTTTTGATTGCCATCGAGTATCTGCAAATCTACCTCTGCGCTGCCCGTTTGTGCGCCGCAGAAAATGAAGTGCTCTCCGAGATTTGTTCCTCCGCTAAGGGTGATCGATGAATCGGAGGTCAGCAGCCCAAGATAAAGTGAAGCCGACTGAGCAACTTGGCTTGAGGCGGTGGCTGCGTCGAACAAATAATTCGTGCCACCATCGTTTTCGTAGGCGCGGAATATTCTCAATTGGGCGTCGCCTGTCAGAACCAGCTTTACTGTATAGTTCGTTGGCATTATAGCCATCACATTCGACAACCCAGACGCCCAAAGCCTGGTGTAGTCCTCCAAATCACGCAAGCTGGGAATGGCTGGCCGTCCCGTGCGCGGATCGGTGAACTGGCTGTCAGGAAGGCTGTTCAAAGGAAAACCGTCAGTTCCTGGATCTAAATCATCCTCAACGTGATCACAACTCCCAAAGGAACAATCCACGTCATGCAATCGATCATAGTCATTATTGGCCCAGAATCGAAAAGGTCGGTCGGCGGAGGTGTTGTCTGGGCCGGCGAAGGATTGGTCCATGACGCCGTCGTGGTTGACGTCGAGTTGGAGTTTGATGACGTTGACGACGCCGGTGCCGCATTGGTTGGTATTGTCGATGTCGGGCATGGTGACGAGGGCGACTTTGCCGGGTTCGGTGGGGAAGAATTCGCCATAGGGGGAGAGGATGCCGGTTTCGTTGGTGGTGACGTTGCCGTTGGCATCGATTTTGTAGGCTTTGTCGAAGTATTGTTCCGCGTAGGCGAATTTGTTGGTATAGCCATTCGAAATTGCCTTCTTGGCCCAAGCCGTGAGAGAAAACGGTTTTCCAACAGGAATAATTATCGGCGAAGGGGTTGAATTGGTAACGTTGAATGTCGGATCTCCGGGGACGGGATCAATACCTAGCCGACCGAAGAAATAACCGACGGTTTGCAAAGTGGGTTGTTCGATTTCTGCGAAATAGCTTCCGTTTAGGTTATCTTCTATAACTGTGCCCGGCGTGATTGTGGGAAAAGTTCTTTGGCGACTTGGCCATTTGACGGAGAGTATCTTTAGGCCATAAATATTACGAACGTTGCTCTGCAGTATGAGGGCAGTATTGGTGCCGCTAATTGTTCCTGCGAAACCGTTCCAGCCAATAGCATCGTCATCTGAATAGATCCATTGGGAAGCAGAATCTGATAGTAGCGAGGCAGTCGGTGATGTATTGGTGTGGCTGACGTATTGGGCGGTGTTGAAACGATAGGTCAGGCTCAGCACGCTCGAAAAGCCATAGCCGATCCGCTCTGTCGAGGGATCCAGAAAACTGGTAAGTGGATCTATGTCGCTTTGGACATAACTACCGACACCCGAACTCAGAAAGCCAAGATTGTCGATCAGGTTAATGTCGAAACAAAAATTTCTGTAGAAAGCATTTTCTTCAAACGGCTGAAATTCGTTAATCGACATGGAAGGCGGGGCAAATAACGGACTCTGCCGGTAATGAAAACCCGCAAAAACGTAATCCCGTTGTCCAGGATTTAAATTGTCCGGCCAATGCGAGATGTTCCAGATAAAAAAAGGATTATTAGTCTGAGCAACGCGGAGCAGGAATTTGACGTTTTCTACAATTTGCGTCGAACCATTCAAGAAGGGAATATTCGCATTTTCGATATATGGTTCTCCACGATAACTTGGGCCTCCATAAGGGTAGGGGTTTATCGCTCTTCCCGGCTTGCCATCAGTTCCTAAGGCTTGGATTTGAAAATCGTATTTCTCGTAGAGCGGAAGTTCAGATGCATTGAATGTATAAACTCCATTTGTCAATGATGTGATGGGAATTACTATTGATCCCTCTGGAGAAGAGTTGATTGTCTGCAAGTCCTCCTCGTTAATGTCGTATCCGAAAATTGGATAAACCATTCCGCTATCAAGCGGAGAAGATGACCACTGAACGCGAAGTGCGGATACGTTTCGCGGTATGTTCGAAACCACCAAGCAAGGCCGTCCCTGCGCTTCCCGTACGATCCAAGCATCTGTGGTATAATCCGACTGAGTGTTAGCATCATAATCTGGACTCAATGCCGAATTGCCTCCCCCGTATTGTGCTTGCATCAGGTATTTAAATTCCGAACCGTCTGGGAGATTCAGGTCAACGAAGGAGGTTTGATTTGGAGACACATTTGTAAGAACTTCAAAACCGCTCCATGGATGGTCTTGCCGGTAAATTAAGTAACCCGTCACATTTCCTGGTGACATTACCCAACTTATCGTTGCACTGTTTCCATTTGTGCTGAGAACCACATTCAAGCCTTGTGGGGCCGGAGGCATCGTGAACACGTTGGGAGCGATGCCATTTGATACTTTTGCAAATTGGTCCAGCCATCACCGGCGGTATCCTGTTTGTAGCCGTCCGGAGTTCCGGTGTTGCCGGTGTCGGGGTTGTTGGGGTCGAGGCCGTATTGGATTTCCCACCAGTCGGGGAGGCCGTCGCCATCGGTGTCAAGGGTGTAGGCAAGGGCTTTGAGGAAGAGGGTTGGGCGATTGGTCATCGAGACGGTGGCAGGGGTCCAGTTCTGATCGACGGCACCGAGGAGGTTTTGTTCCACGGTCCAGACGGCGTCGGTGAGGGTTTGTTTGCTTAAGATTTGGTAGGCAATGTCGGAGGTGGTGCCGTGCAGTTTGAGGGCGATGGAGTTGGTGTCTTGGGTGATGCTGTTGGTGCCGTAGGGAAGGATTTCCAGCCAGAAATCGTTCGTGCCGTAGACGATGCCGGAATAGGAATTGGTGAGGCTGTTTTGGGTTGGGGGATTGTTGGTGTCGCCGGGGGAAGGCGGGCCGGATTCGGCGAGGGCATCGATGCCGGGATTGAGGCTCAACCCAAGGTCGGGAAAGAGGTTTGGAATGTGGGAGGCGTAAACGGTGTAGTAGTAGCTGATGGCGTTGCATCGAGCGGGTAATTCCAGGTTTTGAGGTTTTCAAACTGGCCGTGGGCTTGTTGCCAGCCGGTGTAGTCGCTGCCGAGGTAAAAGCCGTTGGTGAGGACGCCGGGGCCGGGCCAATAGGTGACGCCGGGGCCATTGGTGGCGAGCTGGCCATCGAGGTAGAGGGCGGAGTTGCTGGAGGAGTAGGCAAGCGTGATGAGATGCCAGGCATCGGCGGTCCAAGCGATGGGCGCGCAAAGGTAGGTGGCTTGGGCGCCGTTGGTCTGGGCGGAGAAGGAAAGGTAGGTGCCGGCGGGATCAAGGTTAAGCGACCACCAGCCGTAGGCGGCATTGGTGGTGTAGAGGCCGACATCGATCAGTCGGCCAAAGTCGCCGGGGCCGGTGCCATCGAGGTTGGTGCTGGTCCAGTTGGGCTTGAACCAGAGGCAGAGGGTGCCGGATTCCAATGTAAGATTGGTGCGGCCGTTGCTCTCAATCAACTTGTAGTTGATGCCGGCCGGATTGGGGCTGTCCACTTGCAGGGCGTTGCCATCCCAGGAAGGGACGCAATCGAGGTTGGTCCAGACCAGCGGCGGAAAGGAGGCGGTGGAAAGCCAGTTGGTGTCGTCAAAGCGCCAAAAGGTAAGCGGGCTGCCGAGGACGGTGGGCAGCGGTGGTGGACCGGGTTGGGCGGAGGCGGGGTTGATGGCCAGGCAGAGGAGCAAAACGGATAGAACTCGCAGGAGAGTTTGGGTGTAACGGGTCAGGTTCTTCATGAATGGTGCGGTCCTTCCGGACGGGCACCATTTTTTTGCAGGTGAGGCGCGTACGGCAGAGGGAGCTTGCGGTGGGGTCAGTTGTTGTGATGTCTAAAATTTCAAGGGGCGATTGTATAGGGGAAAGAGGGCGGGTGAGTCAAAGGAAAGTTTGGATTTCGAATGGGGAGGTTTTAAACGCGGATGCGAAAGGAGAGGAAATGATCGTGGTCAGGAGAATGACCGATAATCAAGGACTA